>NZ_CP046454.1 GCF_009734405.1 Corynebacterium comes | reverse complement strand
GGAGACCCCTAGGGTCGAGAGTGTGGGCCGGTCGGCTCGACCGGCTTTTTTCGGATCGACGCGAGATAGGGAGCACGACATGACTCATCACGTACGCACCATGCTGGATACCCACCCGAAAGACCTGAGCCAGATCGACAAGGATGCACTGGCCGAATGCATCGCAGCCTGCTTCGAGTGCGCCCAGACCTGCACCGCCTGCGCGGATGCCTGCCTGAGCGAGAACATGGTCGCGGAGCTGACCACCTGCATCCGCCTCAACCTCGACTGCGCTGACATCTGTGAGACCACCGGCCGGGTGCTTTCGCGTCCCGGCGGTTGGGATGTCAACCTCATCCGCTCCCTCCTGGAGGCCTGTCGTACTGCGTGTCAGGCGTGTGGGGAGGAATGCGATCGCCACGCTGAGATGCACGAGCACTGCAAGGTCTGTGCCGAGGCCTGCCGTCGGTGTGAACAAGCCTGCGCGCAGCTGCTCGCCACCCTGAGCTAACCCCGCACCACGATCACGCTCACTATCGCCCCCACCTCCCGATAGGCAGGAGCCTTCGCTCTCCGGGAACGTCGCGAATGAGACGTTGCTCCAGCACTATTGCCCCGCACCTGCGGTTGTGGCAACGAGGTGAGCGCAGTGGTTCAGATCATCGACATTCCGAGGGAAAGCACAGATGAGATGGTAAATAACACTACTGAAATGCACTCTGATGGTGGGGGCCTGACACCCACCGAACTCACCCGGCTTCATGCCTGGTGGCGGGCAGCGAACTATCTGTCCGTCGGGCAGATCTACCTGATGGACAATCCCCTGCTGCGCGAACCGTTGCAGCCCGAACACATCAAACCCCGGTTGTTGGGGCACTGGGGCACCACCCCGGGGTTGAACTTCATCTACGCGCATTTAAACCACAGCATCATCAAACGCGATCTCAACATGATCTACGTCATGGGCCCCGGCCACGGTGGACCAGGCCCGGTGGCAGCGGGATGGCTGGAAGGGACGTATAGCCAGACTTATCCGGACGTGAGCCAGGACCTGGCGGGGATGAAACAGTTATTTAAGCAGTTCTCCTTCCCCGGAGGGATTCCCAGCCATGTGGCCCCGGAAACTCCTGGCTCCATTCACGAGGGCGGGGAACTGGGTTACGCCCTCTCCCACGCCTACGGGGCGGCCTTCGACAACCCCGACCTTATTGTCGCGGCCGTGGTGGGCGATGGGGAGGCGGAAACCGGTCCGCTGGCAGCCAGCTGGCACTCCAACAAGTTCATGAATCCGGCACGCGACGGAGCTGTGTTGCCGATCCTGCACCTCAACGGCTACAAGATCGCCAGTCCCACCGTCCTGGCACGGATTGACCATAACGAGTTGGACGACTTGCTGCGCGGTTACGGGCATACGCCCTATTACGTGGAGGGCCACGACCCGGAACAGATGCACCAGGACTTCGCCCGAGCCTTGGATACCTGTCTGGAGGAAATTGCGCAGATCCAGCGTCGTGCCCGCGAGAACGGAGAGACGCACAGGCCCCGCTGGCCGATGATCGTGTTGCGCTCCCCCAAGGGATGGACCGGCCCGGCGGAAGTGGATGGGCAGGACGTGGAAGGGTCCTGGCGCTCCCACCAGGTTCCCTTCAGCGAGGCACGGGAAAACGAGAGCCACCGGCAGATCCTCGAGGACTGGTTACGCAGTTACCGCCCAGAGGAGCTCTTCGACGACTCCGGGAAACCGGTCGAAGAGATCGGCACTCTGCACCCTGTCGGGGACAGACGGATGAGTGCCAACCCTCATGCCAATGGCGGCACGTTATTGCGGGATCTACGGATGCCGGATTTTCGCGATTACGCGGTGCCGGTGGAAGAACCCGGCACCGGTCAGGTCGAGGCAACCCGGGTGCTGGGGCAGATGTTGCGCGACATTATGGCTGCGAATATGGACAATTTTCGGGTTTTCGCCCCGGATGAGAACAACTCCAACCGCCTGACCGCTGTTCTGGAGGCCACGGACCGGGCCTGGAATGCCGGAGCAGTCCCCGGGGATGATCATCTGGCCCGTGACGGACGGGTCATGGAAATCCTGTCCGAGCACACCTGTCAGGGCTGGCTGGAGGGTTACCTGCTCACCGGTCGACACGGATTCTTCTCCTGCTATGAGGCCTTCATCCATATTGTGGACTCCATGTTCAACCAGCACGCCAAGTGGTTGGATACGGCCAACGGTATCCCGTGGCGCAGGCCGGTGGCCTCCCTGAACTATCTGGTGACCTCCCACGTCTGGCGGCAGGACCACAATGGTTTCTCCCATCAGGATCCCGGCTTCATCGATCACGTGCTCAACAAGAAACCCGAGGTCATCCGGGTATACCTACCACCGGATGCGAACACGCTGCTGTCGGTGGCCGACCACTGCCTGCGCAGCCGTCAGTATGTCAATGTCATCGTCGCCGGTAAACAGCCACAGCTGCAATACCTGGACATGGACGATGCCATCGTCCACTGCACCAAGGGCATCGGCATCTGGGACTGGGCCAGCACACACCCGGACACTGAACCGGACGTCGTGCTGGGTTGCGCCGGAGACGTTCCCACCATGGAGACCCTCGCCGCCGTGGACCTTTTGCGCACCCACTTTCCGGATCTGTCGATCCGGGTGGTCAACGTCGTAGACCTCCTCCGGCTGCAACACGAGTCCGAAGGCCCGCACGGGCTGTCGGACATCGATTTCGACGCGCTGTTCACCACGGACAAGCCAGTGATCTTCGCCTACCACGGCTATCCGTGGTTGATCCACCGGCTCACTTACCGGCGGACCAACCACGGCAACTTCCATGTCCACGGTTTTAGGGAGGAAGGCACTACGACGACACCGTTTGATATGTGCGTGCTCAACCGGATCGACCGGTTCCACCTGGCCATGGCTGTGATTGACAGAGTGCCCCGGCTCAAGGACGTGTCGGCCAGCGCGCGCGAAAAATTCAAGAACGCCTTGATCGAACATCACCAGTACATCCGCACCCACGGCGAAGACATGCCGGGAATCAGCAACTGGCAATGGTCAGCTGTCCCCGGTCCCGACCTTTCCCGTGATCAGGTATCACGGGAGGAACCGGCCTGAGATGACACCGTCACATCCTCCGAAGACCCCACCGCCCCTGCCGTCGAATCATCCCACAGCCTTGCCCTATGACGCGGTGCTGTTCGACATGGACGGGGTCGTCACCCGGACTGCCCACGTGCATGCGGCGGCCTGGAAGGAGCTCTTCGACTCCGTCCTGGCCGACCCGAGATCCGGGGTGGGACCGGACACGTCGCTGTTTGACGCCGACCGGGACTACCGACTTTATGTGGACGGGCGGATCCGCGAAGACGGCATCCGTGCGTTTTTAACCTCGCGCGGTATCCGGCTTCCCACCGGCAGCCCGGAGGATGGACCGGAGGCCTGGTCGGTCGCCGGACTGGGTGTGCGCAAAAATGACCTGTTCCTGGCTGCGCTGGCCCGTGATGGTGTCAGTGTGTATCCCGGAGCCGTGGCGCTGCTGGACCGTCTGCGCAGCGGGGGTGTCCCGGTGGGTCTTGTCACGGCCAGCCGCAATGCGCAGGCTCTGTTGGAGGCCGCGGGCCTGGAGTCGGCATTTGATGTGATCATTGACGGTCAGGTGGCCGCGGAGCAGGGTTTGCCCAGCAAGCCTGACCCGGCGATGTTCCTCGAGGCGGCCCGTCGGCTGGGAGTGTCCCCGGAGCGTGCCGTGGTCATCGAGGATGCCGTGTCCGGGGTTAAGGCAGGCCGTGGCGGCGGTTTCGGACTGGTGGTGGGCATCGATCACGCCGGGTACCGGGAGCAACTGGAGGCGGCGGGTGCTGATGTCGTCCTGGGTGATGTGGGTCAGTTGGATCTGGGCGCATCGCGCACCGACCCCTGGATGCTGGTCTACGAAGGATTCGACCCGGCCCACGAGGGCCATAGGGAGGCCCTGACCGCCCTGGGTAACGGCTACATGGCCACCCGCGGTGTGCGCCCGGAACGCGGTGATGACGGGATCCACTATCCGGGGACCTACCTCTCGGGTATCTACAACCGGACGGCCGGCATCATCCACGGCCGCGAAATGGAAGAAGAACACCTGGTCAACGTCCCCAACTGGCTGCCGGTCGACGTTCGCATCGGCGACGGTCCCTGGTGGTCCACCGGAGAGATGCAGGTCTCCGAGGATCGCACTGAACTCGATCTGCGTCGCGGGACGCTCACCCGCCGGGTCACTCTCATCGGCCCCGGGGACGCACAGCTTATCGTGGTGCAGCGACGGCTGGTTTCCATGCACAACCCCCACCTGGCGGCGCTGGAAACCACGGTGACGGCACACGGGTTCAACGGTACGGTCAGCATCCGGGCCGGAATTAATGCGCAGGTCGCCAACACCAACGTCCGTGACTACATCGGCAGCGGGCAGAGGCACCTGAGCGACGCCGTCTTCACCGACCTAGACGACCACACCGTTCTGTGTGAGGTGAAGACCAACCAGAGCCAGATTCGGATCGCCCTCGCGGTACGCACGCAGTTTCCTGGCCGGGAAGCAACAGCCAGGGACGTCGACGATGGCGGCAGGAGACACCTACGCACCTTTGATGTTCAGCTGGTCGACGGGGAAACCGCCACGACGATGAAAACTGCGGCGGTAGTAACCTCACGGGATGTGGCGATCTCCTCGCCGGGAGAGGCAGCGCTCACCGAGCTCTCCCGCCATGTCGGCGACTTCGACACCCTGCTCCACGACCATGAAGCAGCCTGGCGTCGCCTGTGGGATCGCTTCGGGGTGACCTTCGACGGGGACCGCCAGTCCCGGTTGATACTCAACCTGCACGTGTTTCACCTGCTGCAGGCAATATCCGAGCACACCGCGGAGCTGGATGCCGGGGTGCCGGCCCGGGGCCTGCACGGGGAGGGGTACCGCGGGCATATCTTTTGGGATGAACTGTTCGTCCTGCCGGTTATCGGGCTGCGGCTGCCGCAGGTAAGTCAAGCACTTCTGGAGTACCGGTGGCAGCGGCTGGACGCTGCGCGGGCCGCCGCCCGGGCGCAGGATCTCAACGGGGCACTGTTTCCGTGGCAGAGCGGCAGCGACGGGCGGGAGGAGACACCCCAGTGGCTCTACAATCCACGATCCGCCCGGTGGATGCCGGACAACTCCAGCCGGCAGCGCCACGTCGGTCTGGCCATCGCCTACAACGCCTGGCAGTATTTTCAGGCCACCGGTGACCGGGACTGGCTGGCCACCCGCGGAGCGGAACTGATCATCGAGATAACCAGGATGTTCGCCTCCCTGACCACCTATGACGATGCCACCGGAAGATATCACCTCACCGGGGTGATGGGGCCGGACGAATACCACGATGGCTACCCCGATCATCCCGGAGAGGGCCTGAGCGATAATGCCTACACCAACATTCTTCTCTCCTGGGTCTGTGAACGGGCGATCGATGCCCTCCGGGAACTGGCCGGCCACCACGAACATGACCTCATCGACCGATTGGAGATCACCCCCGACGAAATCCACCACTGGTCCCAGCTGAGCAGCGCCCTGAACGTCGTGTTCCACTCCGACGGGATCATCAGTCAATTCGACGGGTACGAGGACCTGCTGGAACTGGACTGGTCGCGATACCGGGCAAAGTACGGCAACATCGGTCGGCTCGACCTCATCCTGGAAGCCGAAAAGGACACCACCAATCGATATAAACTGGCCAAACAAGCCGATGTATTGATGCTCGTCTATCTGTTGGGGGCAGCCGGTGTCATCACTCAACTCGGCAGGCTCGGTTATTCTTTCTCCGACACTGATCTGAAACGCACCGTGGAGTACTACGTGTCCCGCACCTCAGAAGGATCCACCCTCAGCCGGGTGGTCCATTCTTCGGTGCTCTCCCGCTTCAACGAAGACCAGGCCTGGGCACTGTTTCGCGAAGCCCTTGTCGCTGACCTGGATGACACCCAGGGGGGAACCACGGGCGAAGGAATTCACCTGGGTGCGATGGCGGGCACGGTGGATATCCTTACCCGCTCTTTTGCCGGTCTGCAGACCGAAGCCAACGCCCTCACTTTTACTCCCCGACTGCCTGCCCACCTGGAAAAAGTGGAGTTCCAGATCCAGTACCGCGGGCACCTGATCGATGTTGCCCTGAGCATCGATAGTTTGGTCATCCACCTACACCCCAGTACTGCCCCACCCATCTCCGTCGGGAGCGCGGGAGCGTATGTGGAACTCGCCGGTGGGCAGTCAACAGACCTGTTGGGGATACGACGCGACCCGCAGAACATATCTGCCCCAGGCATAACCAGGGGAGAAAACCCTTGATGTCCACCCCGCAGAAAGAGGCCCTGGGCACGACCTGCTCCCTCCGGCGGAGAGGGCAGCTGTCGAAGATGCACGCTGGCCGCGCACCACCCGGGAAAGAGTCCTCATGACGCAGGCCCGTGGTAGTTACCGGAGGAGTGTCTTTTCTCTCGGTCAACGACAGGGACAGGAACCACACCGGGGTACGACAACGAGCACAGTGTCCTGGGACTGAGGTAGAGCAGGCTCGAAAATATGGTCACAACTGGCTAGGTAGAAGGACATGGCATGGATTCAGGAAAATACAACGTGATCAGGGCCGGGACCGGTTTCATCGCGGCGTTGGATCAAAGTGGGGGCAGTACCCCGAAAGCGCTGAAACTTTATGGGATCAATGAGGACGCCTACTCCAGTGAGGAGGAGATGTTTGAGCTGGTGCATAAGATGCGTCGGCGCATCATCACCAGCCCCAGCTTCGACTGTGACGAGATCCTGGGGGTGATTATGTTCGAGGACACCATGGACCGCGACATCGGGGGAATACCCACCGGGGAGTACCTGTGGAATGTCAAAGGCATGGTGCCGTTCCTCAAGATTGACAAGGGCCTGGCGGAAGAAACCGATGGGGCTCAGGTCATGAAGCCTCTCCCTGACTTAGATGACCTGCTTGCCCGTGCGGTCAGCAAGAAGATGTTCGGTACCAAAATGCGCTCGTTCATCAAGCTTCCCGGGCAGGGGGTGGACGCTGTCGTGGCGCAGCAGTTTGCGATCGCTCAGCAGATCCTCGGGTTCGGGCTGGTGCCCATTGTTGAGCCTGAGGTCGACATCCACAGTCCCCGCAAGACCGAGGTAGAAGACCAGCTCCGGGGGGGCCTGCGCACAGAGCTGGACCAGCTCAAGGAGGACCAGCTGGTTATCCTCAAACTGACGCTTCCGGACACGGATGACTTCTACCGCGAGTTCGTGGAACATCCGCGGGTGATCCGGGTGCTGGCACTATCGGGGGGCTACTCACGCGCGGAAGCGAATGCCCGCCTAGCACGCAACCGCGGGATGATCGCCAGTTTCTCCCGCGCCCTGACCGAAGGGCTCACCGTCACCCAGAATGACGTCGAATTCGACGCTGTCCTGGCGGAAACAATCGGTACCATCGCGGAAGCATCTCGCACCTGAGTGCGTCTTCGAAAGAAGGCGCGGTGCGTCTGATCACCTGGGCAAACGGCGGTGCCCGACCCGGATAGCTCATATCCGGGTCGGGCACCGCCGTGGGTGTCTGCTGCGTGAATCAGCTGGTGGGCGCAGGGGAGACAAAGTCCGCGCGTACCCCCAGGGCACGATCGGTGCGCTGGATGGATTCATCACCGTCTTCCACGGTGCCAGCCAGGGCACGGATCGCGTCGATGTTCTCGGGGACCACGATGGCCTGGTTATCGACCGTGTACGTCCAGTACAACTCATTGCCCTGCACGGTCAGGATGTCCTCCCAGATGGCGACCTCATACATATCACCTCGTGGCCTACCTAGATCTCGCATCAGTTCGACGGTGCTGTTGACCGCCACGATGCCATCGGAGCGTCGCACGAAAGCGATCCGCGGCATCGCCTTCAACGCCTCGAGAACCTCTGCTGCGTCTGCCGGACGGGTCAGCTCGATGGTCCAGAAATGCAGGTGGTTGTGGGTGTGTGCTCCCTTGGCCGCCATGGTCACCACATCCAGGTCGGGGACCACCGACTGGGCGTCCGGGCCCTGATGGCTGGGGATCCTGCCTTCGGGAACGATGGTGTTCATGATCCCCGAGTGATCGGATTCCCACGGATCGGTGGCCCGTCGGACGAGCACTCCGCGTGCTTTGGTCAGCAACCCAGCGTTTTTGAGTGCGGTCAGAGTGCGGACAGTTCCGGTGGTGTTGCAGGACACCACGCGGGTGGTGTCGCGTCCGAGCGTGGAACTGTAGTTGGCGTTGGCAACAAAAGAGTGACCGGTGAGACTGTGCTTCTCCCCGCCCTGGAACACGGACTTGACTCCATGCGTGCGGTAGAGGTCGAGGTTGCCGGCCCCGATTGTGGCCGGGGTGCAGTCCACCACGACGTCAGCGTTGTCGAGCAGGTCCGATAGGTTTCCGGCGACAGGATATCCGGCCTCGCTCATCTCCTGGTGGGCTTCTTCGGTGGAAGCATAAACCGGGATGCCCAGTGTGATGGCGGTGGCGACCCGGTAATCGGTGGTGACGTCGCTGACCCCGAGGAGTTCCATGTCCTCCTGGGCTCTCACCGCGTCGGCTACCCGTTTACCGATGACACCGTACCCGTTTACTGCAACCTTGATCTTAGTTGGCATATTCTTCGTCCTTCCCAGAAATCCTGGTGTGACCTGATGGTCGTATCGTCGTGCTTCTCATCTGGTGTGGTCAGGCACTGCCTTTGTTCAGAGCGCGTTGAGCATCTGCTCCATCTGGGTGATCTCGGCCTCCTGGTCTTCAATGACCTGTTCAGCCAGGGCGATGGCCTGCGGGTTTTGGCCGTCAGTGACCTCATCGCGGGCCATCTCGACAGCGCCCTCGTGGTGGGCGGTCATCTGCTCCAGGTAGAGCTGGGCCGCCTCAGTGCCCTGGGCGTCGTCGAGGGCTGCCATGTCCTGCTCGCTCATCATCCCGCTCATCCCGCCATGGTCCATCCCACCCATGTCACCGGTGACCGGCTCTTCTCCCCAGGCCTCGAGCATGGTGTTCATCCGGTCAATCTCGGGGCCCTGAGCGTCAATGACGCCCTCGGCGAATTCAGCGACCTCGGTCGGGATATCATCCTTGGCCAGGAGCATCTCGCTCATCTCCACGGCCTGCTGGTGATGCGGGATCATCATCTGCGCGAACATGATGTCGGCGTCATTGTGCTCGGCGGAGACCTCTCCAGCCGCCCCCGTCTCTGTTTCAGTACCTGTGGTGGCTCCGGTCGTCTCGGCGGTGTCGGGGGCTGATGTCGTGGCGATGGTCGTGGCGTCGGTGTTTTCTCCCTCGGTACCGTCTGCACAGGCGGACAAAACCAGGGTGGAGGCCACGGCGAGGGTGGCGAGGGTGATGGTGCGCTTCATGAGGTTCCCTTTCAGAAGATGTGCATGGGGGGAGTCGATGATGGAGTACATGTCAGTGGACGGTGGCCGCAGGGCTCAGGGCAGTGTGCTCATCCTTCCGGTCAGTGGGGGCCAGGTGGGCCGGATCCAGATCAATCCGACGCAGCAGCTGGGCGTTGAGGGCGACGATGATCGTGGACAGGGACATCAAGATGGCAGCGGCCGCCGGGGGAAGCAGAATACCGATGGGGGCGAGCACACCGGCGGCCAGCGGCACGGCCACGATGTTGTAACCGGTCGCCCAGACGAGGTTCTGGACCATTTTGCGGTAGCTGGCCCGCGAGAGCTCAATCATCGACAACACCGCCCGCGGATCGTCGCTGGCCAGGACCACCCCGGCGGATTCCATGGCCACATCGGTGCCGGCACCAATGGCGATGCCGACCTCGGCACGCGCCAGAGCGGGGGCGTCGTTGACGCCGTCACCGACCATGGCCACGCTCAGGCCACGGTCCTGCAGCTGCGTGACCTTGGTGTCCTTGTCCTGGGGCAGGACCTCGGCAAAGACCTCGTCAATCCCCAGGTCCCTGCCCACTGCCTGGGCGACCTGTTGGGCGTCGCCAGTAATCATCGCGACCTTGATGCCATGGCGCTGCAGGGCGCGCACTGCGGCACGGGATTCGGGGCGGACCTTGTCCTCGACCGCCACGGCACCGATGATCTCTCCGTCACGGACGACATGGAGGACACCGGCCCCACGCCCGGTCCAGGAGCTGGTGGTGTCGGTGATCTCACCCGGTGGGGTGAGGCCGAACTCGCGCAGCATGTTCGGCCCACCGACGACAATGTCGGAGCCGTTCACCCGGGCACGCACCCCCCGGCCGGAGGCCGCAGTGAAGTTCTCGCCGCGCATGTGCTGGCGGGAGGCCTCGGGGTGTGCGGCGGCGGCTGCGACGATGGCACGGGCCACGGGGTGCTCACTGTCGGCCTCCGCAGCAGCCGCCAGCGCCAGCAGCTCGCCCTCGGTGACGGCGTCAGCTGCTACGACACCGGTGACCGCGTGCGCGCCTTCGGTCAGGGTGCCGGTCTTGTCGAAGAGCACCACATCGATGGTGCGCATGCGCTCCAGGGCCAACCGGTCCTTGATGAGGACGCCGGATTTCGCGGCCCGCTCGGTGGAGATCGCGATGACCAGGGGGATGGCCAGGCCCAGGGCATGCGGGCAGGCGATGATCAGCACCGTCACCGCGCGCACGACGGCATCGTCTGGGCTACCCAGCACGGTCCACACCACTGCGGTGATCAGGGCAACGATGAGGGCGAACCAGAACAGGAAGGCTGCGGCGCGGTCGGCCAGGGCTTGTGCCCGGGAGGAGGATTCCTGGGCGTCGGCGACCATGCGCTGGATCCCGGCCAGGGCGGTGTCCCCGCCGGTGGCCTCGACGCGCACGCGGACGGTGTTGTCGGTGGCGACGGTACCCGCGACCACCTTGTCACCGGTGTCGCGGAAGACGGGTCGGGATTCGCCGGTGATCATCGCCTCATCGAATTCGGCCGCACCATCAATGATGGTTCCGTCGGCCGGCACCCGGGCACCGGCCCGCACGAGCACGACATCGTCGACGGTGAGCTCTGAGATGGCGACGGTGCGGGTGGTCCCGTCTTCCACTTTTTCGGCCTCATCCGGCAGGAGTGCGGCCAGGGCGTCGAGTGCTGAGGAGGCCGCTCCGAGGGCGCGCATCTCCAGCCAGTGGCCCAGCAGCATGATGGTCACCAGCAGGGCCAGCTCCCACCAGAAATCCAGGTGGAATCCGCCAATCTCCAGGGTGGTGACCCAGGAGGCGAGGAATGCGACGGTAATGGCCATGGCGATCAGCAGCATCATGCCCGGCTGGCGGGATTTCAGCTCGGTCATTGCACCCTTGAGGAAGGGGCTGCCGCCGTAGACGAAGATGATCGTGCCCAGGACCGGAGGAATCCAGTAGGCTCCCGGAATCTCCGGAATACTGTATCCCAGTAGATCGGCGAACATCGGGCTGAAAAACACCACCGGCACCGACAGGATCAGCGACCACCAGAAGTATTTTCTGAACATCGCGGTGCTGTGACCGGCGTGTTCGCCGTGACTGTGGACCTGGTGCTCCTCATCCAGGGCCGAGTGCGGGTGCTCGTGCGGCATCGCCTGGCCGTGGGTGTCGGTATCCGCATGGTGCTCGTGACCGGCCTGTTCGGTGAGGTTGGTGTGCCCCGCTTCCGGGGCGGGGTGATCACCGTGGTGATCACCGTGATGGTGGGGAGTGTTCATGACATTCCTTCCGTTCAACCCGGTCAGGGTTGAGCTGGTGGATGGACCAATCAGGGAATGACGCTGTAGCCGGCTGCTGCAATGGCGTCCTTGACCACCTGCGGGGAGGCGGCACCAGTGACGGTGACGGTGGAGACACCACCGGCGGCAAGGTCAATCTGAACGTCGTCGACCTGGGGCAGCGCACGGACAGCCTTGGTGACGCTGCTGATGCAGTGACCGCAGGTCATGCCGGTGACCTGGTAGACGGTGGGAACATCGGGGCCTGCGTTGGTTTTCGTGGCGGCAGGGGCGGAGGAGGTTTTCACGGAAGGCGTAGAGGGGGCAGAGGGTGCGCAGCACCCACAGCCGTCGGAGGCCATCGGCAGCAAGGGGGGAGTCGGGGTGGTCATCGGATCGCTCCTTCGGATCGGTGAATCGGGCAAGGTCTCGCCTTTCACTATATACCCCTATGGGGTATATTTCGAGGGGTAGTGAGAATCGTTGTCTCATCGGGACGGTCGGCGCTCATCAGTGCGGTTCTTTCCGGGAGCAGCGGAAGAGCGATGGTGAAGATCGATCCGGCACCAGGTCCGGAAGAGGTAGCGGTGAGTGTCCCGCCGTGAGCTTCCACCAGCGCCCGGGAGATGGTCAGGCCGATACCGGAACCGCCGTTGTCCCGGCCGCGGGCGGTGTCCCCGCGGTAGAACCGCTCGAAGATGTGCCCCAGTTGGTCTGCAGTCATCCCGTCCCCGGTGTCGGTGACCTTGATGAGGACACTGTCGGCCCCTCGGCGGGCGGCACCGATGGTGACCTGACCGCCGGGCGGGGTGTGGCGCAGTGCGTTGGTCAGCAGGTTGCCCATGACCTGGCCGAAGCGTTGAGGGTCGACGACCACCCTGGCCGTGCCTGTGGCAGCCTCGACCTGCAGCCCGACGCCCTTATCGACGTAGGATTCCTGAGCTGCTGCTGCGGTGGCGTGGAGGAGCTGGCTGAGGTCTTCCTCGGTCACATCCAGGTCCATCTGATTTTCCTGGGCCCGGGAGACATCATCGATGTCCTCAACCAGGCGGGTCAGACGAGTGAGCTGCTCCGCCATGACCGTGTGGGTAGCGAGGTCCCAGTCCACCACGCCGTCTTCTAGACCGTCGAGGTAGACCGACAGCACGGAGACCGGGGTGCGCATCTCATGCGCTAGATCCGAGAGCATCTGTCGTCGCAGGTCCTCGGTGTGTTCGAGGCGATCAGCCATGGTGTTGAAGGCCTGGGCCAAGGTGGTGACCTCGGGTCCGGCATCCCCGGCAGGAACCCGCACGCGGTAGTTGCCGGCAGCGACGGAGGTGGCCGCCCGGGTCAGGCTCTGCAAGGGCGTGCGCAGTCGGCGCGAGAGCCACAGGCTGGCGATCAGCGCGCAGATCAGGGCGGTCGGCAGCGCCACGGCCAGGGTGATCAGGTTGGCGTCCCGGTAGGCCTGCTCGGCGTGGAACAACTCCAGGGAGGGGTCAGGCTGGCCGGTCATCAACATATGATCGTGAAACACCGGTGGGCCCACCAGGGAGGCCACCGCCCCGGCCACGAGCAGGCTGATCGCCACGACCAGCACCTGGGCAGCGAGGAAGCGCAACGTCAGGCTGGTTTCGGTTTTCATGCCCGCCCCATCCGGTAGCCGACCCCACGGACGGTCTCGATGAAGCCCCGCCCCTTTGAGTCAGTGCCGAGCTTGCGGCGGAGGTTGCCGATGTGGACGTCGATGATGCGTTCATCCCCGACCCAGGAGGTGTCCCAGACATCGGTGACCAGTTCGTGGCGGGACAGGACCTGGCCGCGGCGCAGTGCGAGGACGGCCAGCAGTTCACACTCGGTGCGGGTCAGATCAACGAGTACATCGCCGACCCGTGCCTCATGGGCGATGGGATCGATGACCAGCTCGCCGACCGTCAGCGGGGTAGCCATGGTGGTGGCCCGGGGCCGGCGTAGGACGGCATGGATGCGGGTGACCAGTTCTCGGATGCTGAACGGTTTGGTGATGTAGTCATCGGCCCCCGCCGTCAGGCCGGTGATCTTGTCGTCCTCACTGCCGCGCGCGGTGAGCATGAGGATGTAGCAGTCAGAGAAGGCGCGGATCTGTCGACAGACTTGAAGGCCGTCCATCCCGGGCAGGCCGAGATCCAGCACGATGACATCTGGGGTGAAACGGCGGGCCTCCTCCAGCGCCTGGGGTCCGGTGTGGGCCTGGGTGACGGTAAATCCGGCGCGTTCGAGATAGGTGGCCACCATCTCGGCCAGGGGTTTTTCATCGTCGACGACCAGGACCCGGCCAGCGGGACGATTTTCCGCCGTTGTGTGGGAAACCATGGGTGCCAGTATCACCCCAGGGCGGGTGGAATGAGGTGCTTCTGAGCGGTTATGGACGAAATCTTCATCAAGTCTTCAAAAACTTCGGTGCTCCCCCCATCGATCACCTGATCAAGAACCGGGAGTATTCACGCTCCGCTGTCCCGGAGAAAAGTATTACCACCAGGTGATTGTCATCTGTGCAGGTAGTCAACACGGGAGCCAGGGGACAATCGAAACGGGGTGAAAACGCTTCCGTTGCGGTGAGCTAGGCCACTGCCCAAGCTCCCTCAAAGAGGATGTCAGCGCTGCTAGAAGACATTTTTATTTCAGGGGAGAGGTGTCAGGGTGCTAAAAAGTCATAGCATCAACCCCAGGTTGCATGCCACCCTGACCCGAGGAGATTGACGTGAAACGAGCAGCGATCGTGGCCCCCGCCCTCGCCCTTGTCCTGGCCGGATGTTCCACCCCCATCTCGGAACCCGCCGCCGGGGATGTGTCCTCAGAGGAGTTCCTCGCCGCCCACGACCTGGCCGGCATGGACGCCGCCGGGGCCATCGATCATCTTGACCAGATGGCTGTTGCTGACCGTCCCACTGACCTGATCGCCTCGGTACGCACCGACGAGCTACTGCTCACCGACGATCATCAGGAAGTCGTCCTCGACCTGCCGGAGGACCTGACGTACGTGTCGATCGCTCCGTATGTGAACCAGACGCATGACTGCTTCTACCACAGCCTGACCACCTGTCTCGGCGAGCTGGGCAACGAGCCCATCCAGGTCACCATCACCGATGGGACGAGTGGCGAGGTCCTGGTGGATGAGGAGACGACCACCTTCGACAACGGATTCGTCGGCTTCTGGCTCCCCGATGAGGCCACCGGCACCATCGAAGTCACCCATCAGGGACGCACCGGTACCACCGAGTTCTCCACCACCGACGACGGCGTCACCTGCGTCACGGACCTGCGCCTGACCTGACGGACTGGCCCTGTGCTCTGCCCGATTCTTTCCCCCTGTGTCACTCCGACCCTCCCCAAGGACGTTTGAACCATGACGAATAATTTTTCCCGGCGACAGCTTCTGCTCGGTGGACTCATGCTCGCCGGGACCGGTGCCCTGGCCGCCTGCGGGGGAAATAATGCCCCTGCTGCCTCCGGTTCCTCCTCATCGGCTGGCCCGTATCCGACGCCGAGGAACCTGGCGCAGCCCGCGGTGCGCAAAAAGCTGACTGCCCGACCCATGTCGATCGATATCGGGGGCATCGAGGCGCAGACCTGGGGGTATAGCGCCGATACCGGTGAACCCGCCATCGAAACCACCGTTGGGGACGTCCTCCAGGTCGACATCACCAATGACCTGCCCGAGTCCACCTCCATCCACTGGCACGGGATTGCCCTGCATCACGCGGCCGACGGGGTTCCGGGGATGACCCAATCTCCCATTGAACCGGGGGAGACGTTTCGCTACCTCTTTGAAACCCCGCATGGGGGTACCTACTTCTACCATTCCCACAGTGGCCTGCAGCTCGACCGCGGACTGCACGCTCCGTTGATCGTCCGCGATCCCGAAGACGCGGACGACCAGGACGTCGAATGGACCATCGTGCTCGACGACTGGGTTGACGGTATCGATGGCAGCACCCCCGAGGACCAGCTGCACATGCTGACGGGGATGGGCATGGGCGACCACGGGGACATGGACATGGGTGACCATGGCGGGATGGATATGGGTGGTGACGGGGGCATGATGGCCCACGGCACCCCCGACCCGGCTCTGGGTGGAGATGCTGGTGATGTCATGTATCCGCACTATCTCATCAACGGGCGCATCCCTAGGGCGCACCGCACGTTCCACGCCCGGCCGGGGGATAAAGCCCGCCTCCGGTTCATCAACGCAGGTGGTGACACCATCTTCAAGGTGGCTCTCGGTGGGCACCGCCTGACTGTCACCCATGTCGACGGTTTCCCTGTCCGCCCCCGCGACATTGAATCGTTCTACCTCTCGATGGGCGAGCGCGTGGACGTGGAGGTGGTGCTGGGCGATGGGGCGTTCCCGCTGACTGCTCTGGCCGCCGGCAAGGACGACCGGGCCTTCGCCGTGGTCCGGACCTCCGGGGGCCGGGTCCCCGCCCCAGAGACCACCTTCCCTGAGCTCAACGCTGCCGGTACCTTCCTCACCTCCTTCGAACCTGCAGACCGGGCACTTGTGCCGGAGGGCAAACCAGACCGAGAAGTCAGCATTGACCTGAGCGGGCAGATGATGCCGTATGAATGGGGCATTCTCACCGACGGCCAATCCTCCCCGGGCACCGTCCGGGAGGGCCAGCGCCTGCGGATGATCATGCGCAACAGGACCATGATGCCCCACCCCATGCACATCCACGGCCACACCTGGTCGCTGCCCGGCAGCGGCGGGTTGCGCAAGGACACCGTCCTTCTCCTTCACGGCGAAACCGTGATCGCTGATCTGATTGCTAACAACCCTGGTGAGTGGGCGTTTCACTGCCACAACGCCTACCACATGGAAACCGGGATGATGAGCTCGCTTCGCTACGAGTAAGCCCACAGCATGAGTGATCGCCGGGATGGTCAGGGTCACTGCCGACCGCCCACCCCGGGCAGCCAGGTGACCTGCGTCGGTGTGGTGGTTTTGTCCTGGACAAGCAGAACACCGACCCCTTTCCATCCCGTCCCGTACTAAGGAGATCTCATCCATGTCGAGCACGTTCCGCAGGGCCGCGACCGCGGCTGCCGCGGTGCTCACCGCCCTGACCCTGGTGGCCTGTTCCTCGGGCGATGGTGCCCGAAACGCCGTGGCCGTCGGGGGCACCTTCCAGTTCCACTCACCAGGAGGCCAGACCGAAATCCTCTACGAGGAGGAAGAACGCGCCCCGCTGCCGGACTTCTCCGGCCCCTCCCTGATGGCGGAGGATGAGGAGATCAGCCTGTCTGATTTTGCAGGTGAGATCGTTGTCCTCAACGCCTGGGGCCAGTGGTGTGCACCCTGTCGGGCGGAAGTCGATGACCTGCAGCTTGTCCAGGAGACTCTCGAACCCCTCGGGGGCACGGTGCTGGGCATCAACGTCCGCGACTATAACCAGACCATCGCCCAGGACTTCGTCACCGATAATGGCGTGACCTACCCCTCGATCTACGACCCACCGTTCCGCAGCGCCGCGGCACTCGGCGGGGTGCCGACCTCGGTCATCCCGACCACCATCGTCCTGGACCGAAGCCACCGCCCAGCCGCGGTCTTCCTCCGCGAGGTCACCGCCGATGACATCCTCGATGTCGCCCTGCCGCTGGCCGAGGAGGCACCCGCATCATGACCGTTGATGTGATGGCGCAGCTGGCGATCGGCCAGCAGTTCGCCGACGCCGCGGCCAGCGGGCCGCTGATGATCGGCATCCTGGCTGCGGCAGCGGCCGGTCTGATCTCGTTTGCCTCCCCGTGCGTGGTACCCCTGGTGCCCGGGTACATGTCGTATCTGGCCAGTGTGGTCGGCGGGGAGGTTGACTACGACGCCCAGCGGGGTGCGGTGGTCACCAAACGCCAGTGGGCGGTAGCCGGTGCGGCCGGGTTGTTCATCCTCGGCTTCACGATCGTCTTTGTGCTGGCCACCGTCACTGTCTTCGGGGCGATCAGCCTGCTTACCCTCAACGCCGAGATTCTCATGCGCATCGGCGGGGTGATCACCATTCTCATGGGCCTGGCGTTCATGGGCATGGTGCCCGCCCTGCAACGCGACACCCGGATGGCCCCGAAGAAATGGTCCACCTGGTTGGGTGCCCCGCTGCTGGGGGGAGTCTTCGCCTTGGGGTGGACGCCGTGCCTGGGGCCCACCCTGGCGGCGATCATCTCCGTGTCCGCCGGCACCGAGGGCATGACCGCTGTGCGCGGGGTCATCCTCATCATCGGCTACTGCCTGGGACTGGGCCTGCCGTTTCTTCTCATGGCCTTTGGCTCGGCCCGGGCCATGCGCACGGTTGGTTGGCTGCGCCGTCATTCCCGGAAGATCCAGATGTTCGGCGGGGTGCTCATGATCCTCGTGGGCATTGCCCTGGCCAGCGGGGCGTGGGCGTATTTCATCAACTTCGTGCGCCAGTGGACCGTCGAATACGGCGCCACCTTGATCTAGCACCTGGCCGCTCACCTCACCGGCCCCCGACTGACATCCCTACCCCGCAGCCACCACCCCCTGGGACCGGCCGCGGACTGGAAAAGGAACACCATGACCCCCCTGATGCGCACCGTAGGAACGTATCCGAAGAAAGCCTGGCACTGGCTGACCAGCATGCGCACCGCCCTGGTATTGCTGTTCGTCCTGGCGATCGCCGCGATCCCCGGCACCGTCTTGCCCCAGCGCAGCCTCAACGCGGGCAACGTCGCCGACTATATTGCCGACAACGGCCGACTCGCCGAGATCTACGACCAACTACAACTGTTCGACGTCTTCGAATCCACCTGGTTCAACGCCATTTTCATGCTGTTGACCCTCTCCCTGATCGGCTGCATCCTGCCTAGGTCCTGGGAGCACTATAAGGCGATGAAAACCCCGCCGACGCGCGCACCGAAGCGACTGGAG
This sequence comes from Corynebacterium comes, assembly GCF_009734405.1. Classification (NCBI taxonomy): domain Bacteria; kingdom Bacillati; phylum Actinomycetota; class Actinomycetes; order Mycobacteriales; family Corynebacteriaceae; genus Corynebacterium; species Corynebacterium comes. Next base: position 64,923 of record NZ_CP046454.1, on the reverse strand, counting down.
CGCCTGCCGCTGCACGCCACGGGCACCGTCGACAAGCCGATGGACCAGCTCACCCGTGACGCCCGGGGGCTGCTCAAGCGGTGGAAAGTCGCTGAGTACACCCCGGATAAGGATAGGGCCGGGGTGTTTTCCCTGGCCGCCGAACGCGGGCACATCCGCGAGCTGGCCAACCTGATCTTCCACCTGTCCCTGGTGGGCATGCTCGTCACCATCGCTGCCGGCCGGATGGTCTACTACGAGGGCATGGTCATCATCGTCACCGAATCCGGCAACTACGAGACCCCGCCGATCGAGCAGAGCACCGAGTTCTGCAACACCTCCACCGCCAACTTCGACTCCTTCCGGGCTGGTCCGACCTTTGACGGCACAGGATTGACCACGTTTTGCTTCGACGCGCATGACTTCTCTGCTGACTACCTGCCCAACGGGCAGGCAGAGATGTTCACCTCCAATATCTCCTATGCCATCGGCGAGGACATCCTCAAGCCCAAGGAGGAGTGGACCGACTACCAGCTGCAGGTCAACCACCCCCTGCGGGTGGCAGGCGACCGCATCTACCTCATGGGCCACGGCTTTGCCCCGACTTTCACCGTCACCTGGCCCAATGGAGAATCCCGCACGCAGACCCTGCAGTTCGGCCCGGAGGATCCGGTCTTCTTCCTGTCCTCTGGAGCCATGCGGTTTGACCCGCCGGCCGGCATGTACCCCGACATCTATGACCGTCGCCAGAACCAGATCGCCCTGGAAGGCCTCTTTGCCCCCACCGCCGAGTGGGGCGGGGACAACGGTCAACTATTGACCTCCGCGTTTCCAGCGATGCGCGACCCGGCGGTGGCCATTGACATCTACCGCGGTGATGCGGGCCTGGACACCGGACGCTCCCAGTCGATCTTCGAACTCGACCCCACCTTGATCGCCACCGGACAGTTGCAGAAGATCGAACGGGTCAACCTCCTGCAGGGCGATGAGGTGACCCTGGATGACGGGACGACCGTCACCTTCGACGGGGCCAGCGAATTCGCCAACTTCCAGATCAGCCACGACCCGTTCCAACCCTGGGTGCTGGCGACCACCGTGATCATGCTCGCCTCCCTGATCGGCTCACTGGTCATCAAGCGCCGACGGATCTGGATCCGTCTGCGACCTTCCGCCGACGGGAGCTCCACGTTCGTGGAGATGGGTGGCCTGGCCCGCACCGACCGTGCTGGCTGGGGTGGGGAGTTCGACAGGCTCCACCGTGCACTGCTCGGCCTGCCCGATCCGGACGACATCGATGAGGAGGCAGAGGAGAACATCCCCGTGCTGGTCACGACCCCCCGTCAGTAACACCCGCCCTTTAAGCGATAAGGACTTCATCCATTGATGCCTGTTAATCAGACTCTGTCCGTCTTCTCCGACACCGCCTTCCAGACCGCGTTCGTGATCTACCTGCTTGCCCTGGTGCTCTCCCTCGTGCACTACGTGAAGATGCAGGGGGTCATCGATGCCCGACGGGCACGCGAAGACATCCCACACCCCGAATATGCCGCCGTGGGTGCCGGTGACAGCCCCGCTGACCTCAGTGACCGCTCAACGGGGGACGTCGCCGAGGCCGACCCCCTGATCCCCGATGAACATCTCGCTGCCCAGGAGGCTTCCGCCCATAAATTCGGCGGCATGACCCAGATGCTGGTCTGGTTGGGGGCAGTGGTCCACCTGATGTCGGTGGTCCTGCGGGGCTTAGCCACTGATCGCTTCCCGCTGGGCAACATGTACGAGTACATCTCCATGATCTGTGTGCTGGCGGTCATGGCCGCAGCCCTGGCCATTCAACGCCGCGAATGGCGCAGCATGTGGCCCTGGCTGCTGGTCCCCGTCCTCGTCCTGCTGTTCTTCGCTGGCACCAGCCTCTACTCCGACTCCGCCCCGGTGGTGCCTGCCCTGCAGTCCTACTGGTTGCCCGTCCATGTCTCCACCGTGTCTCTGGGCGCGGCGATCGGCATCGTGTCGGGTATCGCCTCCCTGCTCTACCTACTGCGCATCTGGCAACCTAAGGGCGCGGAGCGAGGCTTCTTCGGGGCTGTGGCCAAGCCGCTGCCGAGTGCAAAGAAGCTCGATGCCCTGGCCTACAAGTCCGCCATCATCACGCTGCCGGTGCTGGGTCTGGGCATCGTCCTGGGTGCTATCTGGGCGGAAGCCGCCTGGGGCCGGTTCTGGGGGTGGGACCCGAAGGAGACCGCATCCTTTATCTCCTGGGTGCTCTATGCCGCCTACTTGCACGCCCGGGCCACGGCCGGGTGGCGTGATCACAAGGCCGCGTGGATCAATATTCTGGCCTTGGCCACGATGATCTTCAACCTGTTTTTCGTCAACCTGGTGGTCTCTGGTCTGCATTCCTACGCTGGCCTGAACTAAATCCGGCTTCATCAGCAGTCGGGTGGACACCTTCAGAGACGCGGAAAAGCATTGAAAGTTGCGGTGGATGGCTGGAAGGATTGTTCCTGTTCACGGCTCATCAGCGGTCCAGAAAAGATCGTGCTCTCCGGTGAGACCTGGTACTGCAGTGGGTACGAGGACGTCCCGGATTTCCCGGGAGATAGCGGGTACTAACGGACGTAGATTGGCCAGCCATTCCGCGCTCATGGTGGGGGCCGCGGTCGCGTGGTGGCTGGCGCTGCCCCCACGGGGTTGGTGGGTGCTGTTCCCGGTAGGTGTGGCTATATTCATATTGGCGCTGGCAGGTCAACCCCTCCGCAACCGTCTGTGGCTCGGTGTGCTGGGCGGGGTGGTCCACTACGCTCTTGCTCTGCGTTGGCTCACCGACTTTAATACTGCCGGATACGTTGCTGTTGTTGCCATCCAGACGCTGTTATTAATGCTGGTTGCCGCGGTATCTTCTAGCGAGCCAGCTTTTCGCCGTCGCTGGCCTGTCTGGTGGCTGCTCACCCCTGCTGCCCTGGTGATGCTGGAAGCGGTGCAACACCGGTTCCCATTCGGTGGTTTTCCGCTTCCTGCTTTCGGATACAGCCAGGCCGACGGTCCGTTTATGGCTGCAGCACCCCTGGGTGGGACTCTCCTGGCGACCGCGCTGGCTGCAGTTACCGGGGCCGTAGTTGCCGCTGTCATTCTCGAGCCGCAACGAGCCCGTGGCCTATCCGTAGTCGCAATTGTTGTGGTACTCGCTGTCCCGGGGTTCGCGCCGGCGATCGTCGATGATGCGGTAGAAGACACCCTGAAGGTCGTCCTCGTGCAGGGTGGTGGACCCCGCGGGCTTCGCGCGGTCAATACCGATCCGTTTGATACCACCCGCCGGCATTTACAAGCTGCCGGAGACATCACTGGGGACCCTGATCTGGTTCTGCTGCCCGAAAACGTCGCCAATGTCGACGAGACGGTCGATGGGACGGTTGTTGATGCATCTTTTGCCGAGCTGGCCCGCCAGCTCGACACGAACGTCGTGGTCGGTATTACCGAGTCCGACGGTGAGCATTTCCGGAACGCATCCATATTATGGGGACCAGACGGCACCCGGTCGGGACGCTATGAGAAGCACCACCGTGTGCCATTCGGCGAGTATCTCCCCATGCGCAACCTGATTGAACGACTCAGTGACGACGCACGGTTCATCCCCCGCGACGCCGTTATCGGCGAGGGCCCGGCGGTGCTCGATCCCAGCGAGGCACCACGACTGGGGATCGTCATTTCTTATGAGGTGTTCTTCGCCGACCGGGTTGCCGACGCCGTCCGCAATGGTGGGCAGCTGCTGCTCGCCCCGACTAACGCCGCATCATTTGTGACCGAGGAAGTACCCGCCATTGAAGTGGCCGCGTCCCGGATGCGTGCCAGCGAGTTTGGCCGCACAGTTCTCCAGGCTGCCCCCACCGGGTACTCGGCCATCATCCAGCCCGACGGAACAGTGTCACAACTCAGTGACTTGAGCACAAGCGAACTACTGACGGCAACTGTTCCACTTCATACTGGCTTGACGCCGTACGCGCGAATGGGGGATACGCCCATGTTGGTTCTCGCGTTATTGGCTCTTGCGTGGCCGCTGGTTTCTGATCTCGTCAACTGGCTCAGGAGAAGACGGGGTCATGGAGGTATCTCCTCAAGGCAGATTCCGTCACCACCTTTCTACGTCGACGAGACGCTCGCCCTTGCTGCGTCTGACGAACCCGCATGATGGCAGCTTGAGGGACTAGTCTGACGTCCCTGGAGAGGCTGTGGAGCCCGGACAGTGGCCATGAAACAACCCGGCAATGATAGCCCTGGGGACAAGATCATTCCCCGATAATGGGGCAAAGCCCGGTACTGCCGAGCTCCTCCACTGGAGGCCGGAGAAAAACTGAGTACACCCCGAAGACATTCCCTGCGTTGCTCTATCGAGCGAGTGGCGGCATGCTTTTGCGACAGGTCCAAAAGAAGGACCGACGCTCGGACCTCCGCGGGGATACCACCGGTCACAGGGGCAGAAGCCGGAAGCTGGTGGTCATGACCACACCCATCACTGTCTCGTCACCGGCAGCAGCTAAAGCAATACGCGCATCGATCGTGCCTTGTATCGGTGGGCGGTTTTCTGGAGCCGTGACGTCAACGGCCAGCGCTATGCCCGGGGATCAACCCGAAGATTCCCCCTGAGCCTCCAGCAGTGTGAAGATCAACAGTCCCCGCAACTCTCCCGGGGCGAGCATTCAGACCGGCCCACAGTCAGCGATGACCTGGACCGTGTCTATCATCCAGACCCCGGAGTGGGCTGGGGACTAAGGACGGGTGTTCTCGGGGGGGAGGTTAGAAGGTGATGCCGTGCTCGGCGAACCACGGGGTCGGGTCGACAGCGCCGCTGCCGGTGGGGTAGAGCTCAAAATGCAGGTGGGACCCGGTGGAAAATCCTCGGTTACCCATGCCGGCGATCTTCTGGCCGGCGGTGACCTTCTCACCGACGCTGACGTCGAGGGTTTCCATGTGGCCGTAGACAGCAATGGAGCCATCGTCGTGCTGGATGCGGATCCACTGGCCGAAACCGGAGGCCGGACCGGAGTCAATGACGGTGCCTCCCATGGCTGCGAGAATGGGGGTGCCCACCGCGTTGGCGATGTCAATACCTTGGTGCAGACTTCCCCAGCGCATACCGAAATCCGAGGTGAAGATGCCCTCGGCCGGCTTGACCACGGAGGGCGCACGGGCGGCACGGTCAGCCTCGGTACGTTCGACGGCGTATTCCACCGCCTTGTCCAACTGCTCGTCGACGTTGGCTACCGGCTTATACTCCGGGATCGCCAAGATCTGCGGTGCCACCTGCGTCGCATCGAAGGACAAGGCGGCGTCATTGGCGGCCAGCTCTACATCGACGGTGGTGACCTCCGAAGACGCCGGGGCCTCATCCTGGGCCTGCAGCGTGGCGGCAGTAGCCCCACCGATCCCGGCCGAGGAGACCGCGCTGGCGGCCACGGCCACCAGTGCCACGCGCCCCTTGGTCTGCGAGGTGGTGATCTTGCGATGTTTTCCTCGGGGAGCCCGCTGAGCCGTCAGTCGCATTGAATCTTCTTCCGTCGTTTCCCTATGCGGGATTGTGATCATGGCGTTATCGTTCCGAGATGACAATAGCGCTTCAATTGCAGATGCCCCACCCCGACAACCCCTCTGTCCGCGCATTCCCCAGGGAAAACACGCGGGCCCTGACCCTCAGCGGGCACGAGTTTCCACTCCCCGCGACACGTGCACGAGCCTGGCGACCGGGCTTCCGCACCCGGAGACAACCCCAGGTGACACTCGGAAATGGCTGGTCACAGCCCGCAGAGGGCGGGCCCATCCCCAGGGAAGTAGGGGCAGGTATTGGGGCCGCCCCTCCAGCGCCACAGCCGCGGGATGGAGAATGGATTTCTTCATGAAATCTTCATGGTTCAACCCCCGAGTCCCGCCGGGAGGCCCCTAGGGTCGAGAGTGTGGTCAAGCTGGCTCGACCGGCTTTTCCGGATCGACGCGAGATAGGGAGCACAGCATGACCCATCACGCACGCACCATGCCGGACACCACCCGAAAGACCTGAGCCCGAGCGACAAGGAGACACTGACCGGAAGGCATCACAGCGTGTTTCGAGTGCACCCAGACCCTGCACTTGCCCTGATTGCCCACCTCCTTGATTTATACCCCCCATGGGTATAAATTGGAGGATAGTCGAAGGGGTGCCCCAGCACTGACGCCACTTCGCCACCTCCGGCCCCACCCCCCTGAAAGGACATTCACATGGCAACCGTCACCAAGAACTACATGGTCAAAGGTATGACCTGCGGACACTGCAAGTCTTCCGTCGAGGAAGAGATCCGCGAGGTGGCAGGCGTGAACTCCGTGGAAGCGAACCCCGGCACCGGCCGCGTGGAGGTAACCGGAGAGAACTTCACTGACGAGGATGTCACCGCCGCCATCAAGGAGGCCGGCTACACCCTCAAGCCCTAGTTCCCACCCCCAGGGCCCGGCCGCCGCACTGCGTCACAGCGGGGCCGGGCCCGTTTTCATCCACAGATTCGCGGACATCACCCACCCTTGCTTTATACCCCCCAGGGGTATATGGTTAGGGTTATGGAAGGCGGGGATTGCCGCCCGCACCGGACAATAATTACCGATGCACTCTCCCTGAGGACTGATAAGTGATGACCCAGACTCAACCAGCGGTCGACCTGCTCCAGGTCGACCTCGGCGTGACCGGCATGACGTGCACCTCGTGTTCGTCGCGGGTGGAACGCAAACTCAACAAGCTTGACGGTGTGGAGGCGACCGTCAACTTCGCCACCGAATCGGCCTCCGTGCGCTATGACCCGGCGAAAGTCGACCCTGACCACCTCATCGAGACCGTTAAGACCACCGGTTACGGTGCCTTCACCATGTCAGGTGCCACGGACGATGGCGGCGCCAGTACGGACGACGCCGCGACAGTGGCTTCGGGTTCCAGCGGTGCCCAGAGTCAGGTCGACACCGCCCGCGAGCATGAGGCCGCTGACCTGAAGAAGCGCCTGATCATCTCCGCACTGCTCACGGTGCCAATCGTCCTGCTGAGTATGATTCCTGCATTGCAGTTCACCAACTGGCAGTGGGCTGTCCTTACCATGACCACCCCGGTGTTTTTCTGGGGTGGCGCCCCCTTCCACCGGGCTACCCTGGTTAACCTGCGCCACGGCGCAACCACCATGGACACGCTCATCACGCTCGGCACAGGGGCGGCCTACCTGTGGTCGTTGTGGGCTCTGTTCATTGGTAATGCCGGCCATCCTGGCATGACGATGGAGATTCACCTGCTGCCGACGAACTCCACCATGGACGAGATCTATCTGGAGACCGCGGCAGTGGTGATCTCCTTCCTGCTGCTGGGTCGCTGGTTTGAGACCAAGGCCAAGGGCCAGTCCTCCGCGGCGCTGCGCAAGCTACTCGACATGGGTGCCAAGGACGCCGCGGTCATCCGCGACGGCGCGGAGGTCCGCGTCCCGGTGGGCCAGCTCAAGATTGGTGATGTCTTCGTCGTCCGCCCGGGTGAGAAGATTGCCACCGACGGTCGTGTCACTGAGGGATCCTCGGCCGTGGATGAATCCATGCTCACCGGTGAGTCCGTGCCGGTGGAGGTCACCGCAGGTTCCAAGGTCACCGGTGCCACCCTGAATACTTCAGGGCGGTTGCTGGTGGAGGTCACCCGCACCGGTGCCGACACCACGCTGTCGCAGATGGCCAAGCTAGTCACCGAGGCCCAGGCGAAGAAGGCCCCGGTGCAGCGCCTGGTCGACCGGATCTCTGCGGTCTTCGTGCCCGTGGTCATCGTCATCTCGATCCTCACGCTGTTGACCCACGTCTTCCTCCTCGACGCCGGACTGGCGACGGCCTTCACCGCCGCGGTCGCGGTGCTGATCATCGCCTGCCCGTGTGCCCTGGGTCTGGCCACCCCGACCGCCCTGCTGGTGGGTACGGGCCGTGGTGCAGAACTGGGTCTACTGATCAAGGGCCCCGAGGTGCTGGAGTCGACCAAGAAGGTGGACACCATTGTCATGGACAAGACCGGCACCGTGACCACCGGCGTCATGTCTGTCACGGGCGTCACCGTTGCCGACGGATTTGACCGTAACGATGTTCTGACCAAGGCCGCCGCCGTCGAGTTCGCCTCCGAACACCCCATCGCCCAAGCCATCGCCCGGGAAGGCGGACGCACCCAAACCCTGCCCGAGGTGACCGACTTCGCCAACACCGCCGGCCGGGGAGTCACCGGCACGGTGGAAGGCCACAGTGTGACCGTCGGACGCCCCGCCGGTGAACTGACCGGCCCCCTGCAGGGTGCCTTCACTCACGCCCAAACCCTGGGTGGTACCCCGGTGGTCGTCCAGATCAACGGCCGCAACGCCGGGGTGATCACCGTGCGTGACACCGCCAAGCCGACCTCCGCCGCCGCGGTGGCCGGCCTGAAGGAGCTGGGTCTGACCCCGATGCTGCTCACCGGTGACAACGCCGGGGCCGCGCAAGCCGTGGCGGCCGAGGTCGGCATCGACCCGGCCCACGTCATCGCCGAGGTCATGCCGGAGGACAAGGTCCGGGTCATCGAGAGGCTGCAGAAGCAGGGCAAGAATGTCGCCATGGTCGGCGACGGCATCAACGACGCCGCCGCACTCGCCCAGGCTGACCTGGGCCTGGCTATGGGGGCGGGCACCGATGTGGCCATCGAGGCCTCTGACATCACCCTGATGAACAGCGACCTGCGCTCCGCGGTCGACGCGATCCGGCTGTCACGCCGCACACTCGGCACCATCAAAGGCAACCTGTTCTGGGCCTTCGCCTACAACGTTGCCCTCATTCCGGTGGCCGCCATCGGCCTGCTCAACCCCATCCTCGCCGGTATCGCGATGGCATTTTCCTCCGTGTTTGTCGTGTCCAACTCCCTGCGACTGCGTGGTTTCACGTCCAGTCACGGTGCGACAGCCCCCGCATCAAACACGACTGAGGCCAGCCCCCGACAGCCGGTCAATGCCTAATCCACCTTCCCTCACGCCTGCCATCCTGATCGAACTTCTCACTAACCCCACGACTTACCAGCCGGCCCCTTTTTAGCAAGGAGACCCCCATGAATGCCCTCACCCCTGATCAGACCGTCCCTAGTGACGAAGCGGCAGGCACCTGCCATACCACTCACGGCTACATCAACGATAAGGACCGCTACCTTGCCCGCCTCAAGCGCATCGAGGGCCAAGTCCGGGGCATACACCGCATGGTCGACGAGGAGCAGTACTGCATCGATATCCTCACCCAGGTCTCCGCGGTCAACTCCGCCCTGCGCAATGTCGCCCTGGGCCTGCTCGATGACCACATGAGGCACTGCGTGCGCGATGCCGCCCAGTCGGGAGGCGAGGCTGCAGACGCGAAATTTCAGGAAGTCACCGATGCCATCGCCCGCTTCGCCCGCTCCTAACCGAACGAACAAACTAGCTCACGAACCCCCGCATATCAGGGTGGCCCGCAGATCCGTGGATTCAGCGGAGAAGGTGGCGCGTCCCCGGTGACCGTCGCAACAGTTTTCGCCGCGAGACGGCAGAACACGCACGGCTGCGTGGGGCGCGAGGCGAACCCGGACCTTGACGGCCTGGGCACGGCGCATTCAGCGAACAGATCTTCGCCCCTGAGAAAGGAGTGAGATCTAGGGACAGTCAATGCGCATCACTGCCCGCCAGGGGTTCGACGTGGATGAAGGTCTCTGTCCCGGGCAGAGCCGCGGCGATGGCGTCCTCGAGATCGTGGGCCAGCTCGTGGGTCATATTCACGCTCCAGTCACCGGGGACCGCCATCACCACGAAAGCATGTCGGTGACGGCCTGACTGTACGGTCCGCGCGGATGGAAATGCCACGCCGCATTCCTCCCGGAAGTCAGCCAGGGCCGCATTGAGGGTGGTCAGCTCCTCCTCGGGGAGGGACCGGCTGAGCAGGTTGCTCAGTGGGCTGCGCAGCAGACGGTAGCCGGTGAACAAGATGTTGGCGCCGACCAGCAGGGCGATGATCGGGTCAAACCACAGCCAGCCGGTCAGCCAGACAGCGGCGATCCCGACGAGCACGCCGACTGAGGTCCACACATCCGTCATCAGGTGCTGGCCATCGGCCTGGAGGGTGACCGAGCGGTGCCTTTTACCCATCCGGATCAACACCATCCCAACGATGAGGTTGATGACGGGGGCGGCCGTGGTCAGAACCAGACCGATCCCGACCTCTTCCAGGGGTGCGGGGCCAGCAGTCGTTGCCCTGAGGTCCAGATGATCAGCACCGCCGCGAGGAGGATCATGGCACCTTCGACCAGTGCGGAGAAGTACTCGGCTTTCCCGTGGCCGAAGTTGTGGTTGGCATCCGCGGGACGGGCGGCGACAGTCAAGGCGATGACTGCAATGACCGCCGTCACGAGGTTGACCACCGATTCCAGAGCGTCGGATAAGAAGCCCACGGACCCGGTGACGGAGGCCGCAATCATCTTCAATCCGATGGTCACCACCGCCGCCGCCACGGAGAGATACATGAACCGGATGAGCAGCAGGTAGTCATTGTGATGATTACTGCCGAGAGACTTCATGGATGTCAGATCCTTCCAGGGGCTACCGCCTGGTTGTGATGGACGGGTGCGTGGGGGTGGGTCGGGGGTTCGGGCCCCAGGCCACGACGGCCCAGACTGTCCCGAGCAGTCCGAGGCCGGCCAGGATGAGTGCGGTGACGGACAGCCCCAGCCAGGCCCCGAGGGCTCCCGCGGCAGGATAGGTGAGCAGGAAACAGGCGTGGGACAGGGAGAACTGGGCGGCGAAGACCGCCGGACGGTTGTCCTCGGTGCTGGCACGGCGCAGCAGACGGGCCGACGGGGTGAGAACCAGGGAGGTCGCTGCCCCGAGCGCCAACCAGACGAGGAGCAGTCCCGCCCACTGTCCCGGGCCGGTGGGCAAAGCGATCGCAGCGGCGACTGACACGAGGCCCACCGGCAGGAGGATGGCCCCGGGGAGCATCACTGGCCGCTCATCAGCCACCTGGTCCAGGAGCCAAGGGACGACCAGGGCGATGATCATGGATCCGGCCCCGTAGGCGGCCAGCAGCAGCGCGACATCGGCCTCCGAACGCTGCAGATACCCCTGGACCAGAACGACGGTATTGACGATCACCATGGCGCTGGCGGCCGCCACGACCAGGTTCATGGCCAACAGACTGCGTAGCTGTGGGGTGCGCCAGAAAATTCGGGCCCCCAGCGTCAACCGGTCCATGAAGGGGACGGGCTCGGTCGGAGGCACAGCCGGGAAACGGGTGACCAGCACCAGCACAGTGGAGGTGAGAAACCCCAGGGCGGTGCCCAGGAAGAGATTGTTGTAGACCATCACCGTCAGCAGCGCCGCCGCGATCACCGGACTGAGCAGGGACTCGAGGTCATAGGCCAGCCGGGACAGCGACAAGGCACGGGTGTAGTGGCGTTCATCAGGCAGCACCTCAGGGATGACTGCCTGGAAGGCCGGAGTGAACGTCGCGGAGGCGGACTGCAGGATGAAGATCAGCACGTAGATCTGCCAGGCCTGATCCACCATCGGCAGGGCCAGGGCCACCACCATGCGCAGCAGGTCAGAGCTCACCAGCACCGGCTTGCGGCGCAGGCGGGCGGTCAGCGCGGACATGACCGGGGAGACGGTGACGTAGGCGATCATCTTGATGGTCAGCGCGGTACCGAGCACTACTCCGGCGTTGCCGCCGGCAATATCGAAGGCCAGCAGACCCAGGGCCACGGTCAGCAGCCCGGTGCCCACCAGGGCGATGATCTGGGCGGAAAACAGTTTCGCGTAGGAGGGGTTACGCAGTACCTCGATCATGATCCGGCCTGATCGCTGAGCCTGGTGGCCGGTGCCGGAAAACTCTGCCGGTGGTGGTGGGGTTCGGCTTCCACGGCGTGCTCGGCCTGGAAGATCGCATCGGTCACCAGTTGGCGGGCATGTTCATTGGCCAGGCGGTAGAACACCCGCTTGCCCTCCTGGCGGGTGGCCACCATCCTCGCCAGACGTAACTTGGCCAGATGCTGGGAAACCGCCGCCGGGGACTTGGCCACGATCTCGGCAAGCTCACCGACAGATAGTTCCGTCTCCTGCAGGGCCAGGATGATGCGCACCCGGGTCGGGTCGGCCAGCATGGCAAACATTTCCACGGCCAGCTCCACGTAGTCACTGTCCGCGGCGACACTCGGATGATCACCTGCATTCATATGCATATGATTTCATGATCTGGGAGGCAGGGCAAGGGTTTAACGACTCTTTACGATTTGGAGGGCGTGGCTGACTATGGGGCTGGATCCGGTGTGGCACACAAGGCTGACCACCTGGTGGCGGATACCCGGATAGACGACTCAGCCCCAGCAAGGGGAGCGGTCACTGGGAGAAGGTAAACCGGATCTCCTTCGGCATGATGTGGACAGCCTTAAACTCTGGATCTGCCATAATCTCGTGCCAAACCTCAGCAGGAATAACCAGACTGTTTCCCGCACTGATCCCATGATCGGTGTCAGGGAAATGAACAATACATCGCCCCTCGGTGACGACGAGCACTGATTCGACGGAGGCCCGGTGCCTGGGCCAGGAAATTCCCGCCGTCGCTTCCATCCGTTTGGTGACAAACAGCCTTCCTTCTTCCAACGGCGTCACTCTGGGTCGTCCTGCAGATTCCATCTTGATTCCTTTGTCACACGTCAACCACTGGAAGGGACCTCGTCCCCGACTTGCCATGCAACCACCCTGCCGGGCCGACCGACCCCAGTTTGCCGGATCGCAAGGCATATTCCAGAGGTGCTGGGAAGGGGTATTGCACCTCTTACCCGATGAGCCTGTCCAGACCCCTTAGCTAACGTCATCAGTTCTTGACCTGGCATTTTATAGCACATCCACGGATGTCTCAGTTCCTGGGGAACCGAAAAACCTAATCCGAGGCACTTTTGGAGGGCCCCGTTTTGCCCGCAACTGAGAAATGATCGCCCTATGGGGCGAAGGCGATCATTTCCCGGCTTGGCGGAGGTCAACTACAGGTTCTGGAGCATCTGCTCCATCTCGGTGATTTCGGCTTCCTGAGTGGTGATCATCTGCTCCGCCAGGGCGATGGCCTGGGGGTTGGCGCCGTTGTTGACCTGGTTGCGGGCCATGTCGATGGCCCCTTCGTGATGGGGGATCATGTGCTCGAGGTAGAGACGAACTGCCTCGGTGCCTTCCGCATTCTCCAGTGCGGTCATACCCTCCCGGTCCATCATCCCGCTCATCCCGTCCATGTTGCCGGGCCCCATCCCGTCCATGTTGCCGGGCCCCATCCCGTCCATGTTGCCGGGCCCCATCCCGTCCATGTTGCCGGGCCCCATCCCGTCCATGTTGCCGGGCCCCATCCCGTCCATGTTGCCGGGCCCCATCCCGTCCATGCTGCCCATGTTGCCGGAGCCTGGTTGCCGGTCCCAGGTCTCGAGCATGGCGTTCATCTGGTCGATTTCCGCGGTTTGGGTATCAAACACCCGCTGGGCGAAGGCGGCAACCTCACCGGGGATGTTGTCCTTGGCCAGGAGGATTTCGCTCATCTCCACGGCCTGCTGGTGATGAGGGATCATCATGCGGGTGAACATGACGTCCGCGTTGTTGTGCTCGGGGGTAATCTCTCCCGGGGCCTGGGCCGTGGTCGTTCCGGTGGTGGTCTCTGTGGAACGGGTAACCGTCTCGGCACTGGTGGTCAGGGTGCCAGTGTCCCCGGTCTCGGTCCCCTGGCTACAGGCGGCCAGGGTCAAGGCGGCGAGCAGGGGAAGGGTGGACAGTGTGATGGTGCGCTTCATCATGGTGCCTTTCGGGATCAGATATCAGGCGAGGACTACACGATTCATCGAACTAGGCCTTCTCACAGGCCCAACCACGGCCACATAACCACGCCTGCCCCGGGACCTGGCCCTCGGCCACGGGTCAGGGTGGCGAAGACCGGCTTAGGCATCACTGATGGCTTCCAGCGCTGCCTGCAGTCGGGCGTCAGCATCGTCGGCGACCTGGCGGACCTGGTCACTGTCGCTGAGTTTCACCATGGTCTGCGGGTCGATTGCCTCCACCGTGGTCCGCTCATCCCCCGGCCCCCGGCGGACTACGACGTTGCACGGTAGCAGGGCACCAAGCTCGGGCTCAGCGGCCAGCGCCTTACTGGCCAGGGCGGGATTGCAGGCACCGAGGATGACGTAGTCCCCCACAGCCTCCCCGGCCGCAGCCCCGAGCTTCTTGGTGAAGGTGGCCTTGATATCGACCTCGGTGAGCACGCCAAATCCCTGTTCGGCCAGCGCTTCCCGGGTGCGTGCGATGGCATCCTCGTAGGACAGTGCCACGGTGACAGTGTGGGTGTAGGACATGCTCTGACTCCTTAAAACGTGGCGGTGACTTCGCAATGACTCGACGCCTTCAGCCTGACAGCGTCGGGTGGATCAGGCAAGAGAGAAGAAGAGCTTTTCCTCTTCTTTTTCCCGTGAACTCCTCCGGGGTGGTCAAGCTGGAGGCGTGCCTTCGTCGTATACAGACTGGGGCATTTTCTATACCCCGGCCCGTATAGGGCCGGGCGAGAATGAGGGAGAGATACGGTCCTTCATCCGGGAAACCTACCCATCCCGCACAGGTACGACCGATCACTGCCTCCCGGGGGGCCGACCGGGAGACGAAGGAATGTCGAATCAGGGGCCTTTTCCGCCGAGGGCGCCTCGCTTCTGCCCTGGGATCAGGGGAGAAGCCTTAACCAAACAACGAGCCGACGCCATAGGTGATGGCCAGGCCGAGGGCGCCTCCGAGCACCAAACGAGCACACGACCGCATCCGCGAGGTGCCGGAGAGGACAGCGGAGATAAACCCGGTCAACGCCAACGCCACGAGGGTGACCACGGTGACCACGACAACCGCAGACCCCGCCGGGGCAAAAAACACCGACAGCAACGGCAGGAGTGCCCCGAGCACAAAGGAGATGGCCGACGAGACAGCAGCAGCAACCGGGCTGGTCAGTTCCTCACTGTCCATTCCCAGCTCCAGCTGGAGATGGGCCGCCAACGGGTCCTTCTGGCCAATCTCCCGGGCGGCCTGGTCGGCCGTCTCTGGCGAGATGCCGTACCCGGTGAGGATGCCAACAAGCTCCTGGCGCTCTTCTTCCGGCTGCTCCGCCAGTTCCCTGCGCTCCAGGGCCAAAAGTTTCTTCTCGGTGTCCCGCTGAGCAGAGACCGACACATACTCACCCAACGCCATGGACACCGCACCCGCGATGGTCGAGGCCACCCCGGCAAGAAAAATCGCCCCCTCCCCCATGCCTGTGGCGATAACACCGAGCAATAAGGCCGCAATGGAGACTATGCCGTCATTGGCGCCGAGAACACCGGCACGCAGCCAGTTCAACCGGGCATGATGGCCTGTTCCATGGGGTTCGTCACGGTGTCGAATGGGAGCAGACATCCAGTAGGTTCTCTCTGCCGGTGATCATCGTCGCGGGTAGGTCCGTTCTGAGGATCATCCTAAGCCTCAACCCACCGTCTGGTATCCCGAAAACTGCTACCACCGTGGTCACTATCGGAAACCTTCTCCCCGAGGGCATCACACCTGACCACAGCTCAGAGGCAGATATTTTGTCTCCGTCTGCTGGTTACGACCCCCTTCCTCCCGGGGTGGTCGCGACAACAGCACCGGCCGATCACCAGGATCAAAGAGTGATGAAATCCGAGTAGAAACTGAAAAACACCGAGGCTGCGACGGCGACGTAGATCACGGCGATCAGGGTGCCCGCCCATTGGGAGGAAAACCGCACCACAGCAGGGGAAGCGGGGAAGAGTCCATGAGCGAGGTTGCGCACGGTAAGCAGGATGAACAGCGGAACCATCATGGCCCACACCACCATGCAGTACAGGCAGAGAATATGGATGACGAACAGGGCCTGGTACCACAACCAGACGATGAACAGCAGGCCCACGGTCACCCCTGCCTGCAGAGCCCCCCAGTACCAGTCGGCGAAGCGGGCCCCGGATAGCATGGCCATCGCCGTGGTGATGACCACGGCGAAAGCGACGATGCCGATCAGGGGGTTGGGGAAGCCGAGCAGTTCGGACTGCCAGGTGCCCATCACCTTTCCACAGGAAACCAACGCGTTGATGTCGCAGGTGGTGACATGTTCGGCGTCCTCGTAGAGGGCCAGGCGTTCGAGCACCAGGATGCCCGAGGCCACCCATCCGATCACACCGGTGATCAACAGGATGAGGGCGAAAGGACGGTTCCGGGCGACGGCCGGCAAAGAGGGGTCAGTGTTCGTCTCGGTCACGAGAACCTCAGTTTCGTCTTCGGCGGTGGGTGAGTGCGTCATGGGTTCGGGTTAGTCGGCGGCAGCCGCGTCGACCTCGGCCCGGAACTGCTCCAGGGAGTCCGGAGTCAAAAGCTGGCCGTCGAGGAAAAAGGTCGGGGTGCCGGGCACACCCAAAGCCTTGCCGTCGGCCACATCGAGCTGGACCCGTTCCTCGGTGGCCGGATCGGCGACAGCGGCGTCATAGGCGGCCATGTCCAGTCCCAGATCCTCGGCGAAGCCGCGGAAGACCGCGCTGTTGTCCTCCGAGGACTCGCCCCACTCGGACTGAGTCTCGAACATCCGGTGATACATCGCTTCGTACTGGCCCTGCTGGCCGGCGGCCTCCACTGCCACAGCCGCCGGCAGGGAGTTGCGGTGACCCGGCAACGGGAAGTAACGATGGATGAAGGTGACGCTGTCGGAATACTCTGCGCGCAGGTCCTCCACGAAGGGGTACGCCGCCCGGCAGGCCTCGCACTCGAAGTCGAGGAACTCCACCAGCACAGCCTTCTCGTTCGGCGCCTGGGACAGCACCCGACTGTTGTCCCTCACCACCTGGCCCGCATCACTGGCCACAGTTTCGGGGGCGGGCGCAGAAGTGGAGTCCGCCCGGCCGAGGAGGAAGGCCACGATCCCGGCGATGACGACGACGGCCAACAATGCCCAGACAATGATCTGGGCTTTTCTCCAGTTTCCCGACGGCCGGGTGGAGGTGGTGGGGTTGGTGGGAGTGCTCACGAGGGTTCCGTTCTATCTTTCGTGGGAATCAGGAGTGTCAAGGCAGCAGGCCCAGGGTCGCCCGGCAACCTGCCGACGAAGTCTCTACCTGGGAGGGTCATGAACAGGTGCATCCATCCGGCGAGCAGCAGGCCGGATCAATGGTGACCACCAACTCAAGCAACTCGCCCAAGGCGTGACCCAGCCGAGGGTCAGCCAGCGAATACCAGACGTTGCGCCCCTGCGGGGTGGAGACCACTAGTCCGCATCCGCGCAGGCAGGCCAACTGATTCGACATCACCTGCTTGGAGACAGCCAACTGCCGGGCAAGCTCGGATGGTCGAGCCGGCCCGTGGCGCAGGGCCAGCAAAATTCCGGTCCGGGTGTCATCGGACAGGGCATGGCCCATCCGGGACAAGGCGGAGATGTGAGGCAGGGTCACCGTGCTCATAACGATAGACAGTACACAGTCCCCTGTACTAGGCCTCGAGGCACTCAGCGCACTAACCCACGATCAGCGGGGGGCTGTTCGACACCCCGGCCACAGACGCGGCCCTGAGGGCCAGGGCCGGGTTTTCTTGCCGGTGGGGTGGGGTTAGAAGGTGATGCCGTGCTGGGCGAACCAGGGGGCAGGGTCGACGGCGCCGCTGCCGGTGGGGTAGAGCTCAAAATGCAGGTGGGACCCGGTGGAAAAACCTCGGTTACCCATACCGGCGATCTTCTGGCCGGCGGTGACCTGCTCGCCGACGCTGACGTCGAGGGTTTCCATGTGGCCGTAGACGGCAATGGAGCCATCGTCGTGCTGGATGCGGATCCACTGGCCGAAACCGGAGGCCGGACCGGAGTCGATGACGGTGCCGCCCATGGCGGCGAGAATCGGGGTACCCACGACGTTGGCGATGTCGAGGCCGGCGTGAAGGCTGCCCCAGCGCATACCGAAACCGGAGGTGAAGGTGCCCTCGGTGGGCTTGACCACAGAGGCGGACGGGGCCTGCGCGGCGGCAGCCTCAGCAGCGGCGGCTTCGGTACGCTCAGCGGCGTACTCCACCGCCTTGTCCAGCTGCTCCTCGAGGTTGGCTACCGGCTTATACTCCGAGATCGCCAAGATCTGCGGTGCCACCTGCGTCGCATCTAAGGGCAGGGCGGTGTCAGTGGCGGCCAACTCCACATCGACGGCGGCGACCTCCGAAGATGCCGGGGCCTGATCCTGAGCCTGCAGCGTGGCAGCGGTGGCCCCACCGATCCCGGCGGTGGAGACCGCGCCGGCGGCCACGGCCACCAGGGCCACGCGCCCCGTGGTCTGCGAGGTGGTGATCTTGCGGTGTTTCCCTCGGGCCGGTCGCTGAGCCGTCAGTCGCATGAATCTTCTTCCGTCGTTGTCCGTTGGCCCGCACCCCAGCCCACCGCTATGCACGGTGGAGACCAGAATGTGACCGTTCCGTTATTTACGGACGTAACACTAGCGTCTCACTCCCCAAGAAATCCAGCCGGAAGACGAACTCTGTGCTTCTTCCACCTTCTTCACAGCCCGATCGCCGGGGATTGTCAGGGATTAGCGAGGACGACGCTAATGTGCCCGAAGAGCTCTTGCCTGCTCCTAGCTGACCTACCTAGAAATCGGGCACGGCCAGGGGCAATCCGGGCAGGACTGTAGCCACCGGCGGCGTCCCGGCCGCTCCTGGCGAAATCCCACCGGTACTACTTGGCGGGCGGGGACAGGGAGGGTGTACCGGTTCCTCCGGTGTCGGGGGTGGCCACCTCCTCGACACCCCGGGTGCTGTCGCCACTCCCCCGCACCTGGCGGCTGAGCAGAAAAACGACGAAGGCCAGCGGGATGACACCTGCGGCCCAGGCCAGGACGGCGGCGCGCTGGTCGGCGAGCAGATCCAGCTCCCAGGGCAGGAGCAGTGAGCGGTAGAACTCTTCACCCACGATGGTGTTGAGCTGGAGGAGATAGACGCCGAAGAGCAGGTGGACCGGCAGGGAGGCGATCAGCCATCCCAGGCGGACCGCGGCTGGGCGGCGGTGCGGAAGGGGATCAGGTCCACACATCCCCCAGAAGTAGAAGCAGCCGGAGACCAGGAGCACGGTGTTCATGATCAGATGTCCTGCGTACTTGGAGATCAGCAGCTCATAGAGCGGGATGAGCAGGTACATCACGTAGAAGAAGAACAGGAACTGCATGGTGTTGACCACCGGATGAGTGATTATTCCCACCCACCGGCTGCGAGTGAAGGCACACACCCAGTCATGGATGCCGGGGTGGCCGGCCGGGCCGGAGTCATAGGCGGTCATCAGCAGGGTCAGCGGGGCGCCGAGCACGAGGAAGATGGGGATGACCAGCGACAAGATCATATGGCCGAGCATGTGCACCGAGAAAGTAGCGGGCATGTTCATCCCGATCCCCGAGCTCATCGTCACCAGCAGGCTCACGCATCCGGCCAGCCACCAGACGGTGGAGGTGGTCGACCAGGTTCTGCCGGCCTGGCGGGTGCGCCACACCGCGTAGAGGTAGCCGGCGGCCAATAGCAGGGCGAGGGTGCCAAAGAGCAGGTCAAAGCGCCACATGCTCCACACGTTGAGGGCGGTGGGTTTCTCGGACAGCTCGTAGCCGAGCTTGGTGGCCATCTGCGAGAGGTTCGGGATGCGCGGTGGGGGCGGCGGGGTGCGCCCCATGGTGATGGCGATACCGGTGACCGCCGCCATGACAATCACCTCGACGATGGCGACCTGGCGGAACAGGCGGCGATCAGCGGGGTTGGCCTGCACCTTCGGAATGACCCACGCCCGGTGGATCCACCCGAAGACACCGAGGATGATCACGCCGATGGTCTTGGCCACGATGATCAACCCGTAACGGGTGATCAACAGATCCGTCAGCTCGATGCGGATGGCAGCGTTGACCAGCCCGGACACGGCCATGACGATGATGGAAACCAGGGCGATCATCGAGTAGCGGCGCAGCGCAATATCCAGGTCAGGTCCCAGGCGACGACCGTGGGCGAGCAGGGCCATGAGTCCGCCGACCCACAGGACTAAGAAGACCAGGTGCCACAGGTAGGAGTTGGTGCCGTGGTCATGGTTACCGCCCGAGGAGGAGTGCCCTGTCAGGCCCAGGGGGATGATCATGAGGATTGACCCGAGGAGCAACAGTGGTTGGGTGATCCACGCCCGGCTCATCAGGCCCGTACAACCGGTGACCAGGGCAATAAGGGCGACGATCAGCCACACCTGGGCCATGGCCACCTGCTCGACGGCCACCGTCAGGGTCTCCAGGCCCAGTGTCTGGGCCAGGGGGGTGCCGGAGACATCTGAGAGCACCAGCGGGATCATCAACAACGCGATCAGTCCGAAGCAGATGGCCGCGACCGCACCGGTACGCGAGGCCAGGTGCCCGTCCACACTCAACGAGGCCTGGTGCAGGCGGTCGTTATCACCGCCGGGCAACCGTGGGGAGATGAGGAAAGCGGAGAACAGGAAAGAACCGGCCGACAGGGCAGCGAGCATCCAACCGACCGCGCGGAAAAACGGCAACCCGAAGGTGGTCGCGATGCCCGGGTTGGGGATCCCCAAGGCCGCGAGGGATTCGCCGAGGAAGCTGTAGGCAACCGTCCCGCCGACTGCACCGGCGACGGCGAGAAAGAGCAAGTACAACGGCCACGTGGGGCGTACCCGCTCCTGAGGCCGGCTCCCGATGGTGGGGGTCTTCCCTGCGGTCGTATCCGTGGCAGTGGGGGTGTCATTTACCGGGTGGGTCATCTGTGTCCATTTCGCCGTCCATGCCGCCTCCGCTCTCCTGATGCGTTCGGAAGCTGGCGTGGGGTTCACCCTAATGGGGCCTGCTGGTGTTCTTGTAAATTGCCCAGGGACCAGTATCTTCCCCCGGTTCACCCCCTGCAGGGGTGCATCTACCTGTGAAGAACAACACCCGGTGAAGGCGGCGTGGCCGGGAACTTTCCCCCCGTCCGTTCCGACCACTCTCTTGGTACCTCCCGCAAGCAGGTGCCTTAGTCGCTCACATCCGGTTGAAGAGCCGGCCCAGTCCAGGAGGACTTTCGTGATCATCTCTCCCATGCTCCCTCGTCGTGTCATCGCCGCTGTGGTGGCGGTCGGTGCCCTGAGTGTCGTAGCCACCCCGGCTGCCCTTGCGCATGACTCGGTGATCGGTGGCAATCCCGCGGACGGTGAGGTGGTCGAGGAGTTCCCGCGCAGCATCGAACTGGAGTTCTCGGGGCTTCCCCAGGAGGGTTTCAGCACCGTGGCCATCACCGATCAGGATTCCGGTGACCTCCTGTTCAGTGGTGAGCCGACCATCAAGGATCGACTGGTGACCCTCGACCTGCCGGCGGATATCAGTGGTGGACCAGGCGACTACACCGTGGGCTTCCAGATCCTCTCCTCCGACGGCCACGCCACCCGCAGCTCAACCACCTTCACCGTCGCCGGCGACGCGGCCGCTGCCACCACGGGTGACGCCGAGCCGGTGGAGGAGACCCCCGCTGCCGAGAACACCGCCGAGGAAGACACCTCCGGATGGAGCGATCTGATAGTCCCGACCCTCGTGGGACTGGCCGTCTTCGGGGCCATCGCCGGTGCCGGTGTCCTGGTCGTCCGACGTCGTGACGCGCGTTAAAGAGTGAAAGAGGCACCCGGTACATCCTCCCGTGCAGATGTGCCATGCCACGGGCCCCTCTTCCTGCCTCCGGATATGTCTCAGGACCCCCACCTGATGCTGGCCAGGTACCCGAGGACGACCCCGCCAGGGGATGCTTGCAGATTAGTCATTCACCACTGTATGGTCAGCGCATGCTGACCATTGCTTCCCGTCTCGATGTGATGAACCGCCTGGGTCGTGCCATGGCCGATCCCACGCGGTCCCGGATTCTGTTGTCCCTGCTCGATGCCCCGAACTATCCGGCGCAACTGGCCCGGGAACTAGGGTTGACGCGCTCAAACGTCTCCAATCACCTGACGTGCCTGCGGGACTGCGGGATCGTGGTCGCCGAGCCAGAGGGGCGGCGCACCCGCTATGACATTGCTGATGCCCACCTGGCTCAGGCCTTGACCGCTCTGCTGGAGACCACCCTCGCCGTCGATGAGGACGCCGCCTGCCTGGACCCGCAGTGCCCGGTCGCCGGTTGCTGCGATACGGACGGAGGCCAGCAGTCATGACGTCTGCCTGTGGTTGTGAACCGTCCGCACCGATGACCGAAGAAGATGAGCACACCCCGTGGTGGCGTGACCGCGCCATCCTCCTCCCGGTGGCTTCCGGACTGACCCTGCTCCTCGGCCTGATCCTCGAGTGGTTTATCCCGGGGGCCGGACTGATGGCCACCACCTTGTTCTGGGTTTCCCTTCTGCTGGGTGCTTCCCAGTTCGTTCCCGGGGCACTCAAGGGGCTGTTCACCTCTCGCCGACTGGGCATCGGGTTACTGATGACCATCAGCGCCACCGGTGCGGTCCTGCTGGGATTCATTGAGGAGGCCGCCGCCCTGGCCTTCCTCTACTCCATCGCCGAGGCGCTGGAGGATAAGGCGATGGACAAGGCCCGTTCGGGCCTGCGCGCCCTGCTGACACTCATCCCCTCGACCGCCACGATCGTCGCTGCTCACGGGGGTGCCCGCACCGTACAGGTCGAAGACCTCGTCCCCGGGGACATTCTGCGCCTGGCCGCCGGGGAACGCCTGGCCACCGACGGGGTGGTCCGCTCAGGTCACAGCAGCCTGGATGTCTCGGCGATCACGGGTGAATCCATCCCCGTCGAAGTCGGGCCCGGCGATGCGGTGCTGGCCGGATCCATCAACACCTCCGGCGCCCTCGAGGTCAAGGCCACCGCCGCCGGCACGGACAACTCCCTGACCACCGTCGTCAAGCTGGTGGAGCAGGCCCAGAACGACAAGGGCCGACGGGCCCGGATCGCTGACCGTCTGGCCCGCCCCCTGGTGCCCGGGGTCCTCATCCTGGCCATCCTCGTGGCCGCCATCGGTTCCCTGCTCGGTGATCCCGGTGTGTGGATCGAGCGTGCCCTGGTCGTCTTGGTGGCCGCTTCCCCGTGCGCGTTGGCGATCTCGGTGCCGGTCACGGTGGTCTCGGCAATCGGGGCGGCCAGTAAATTCGGTGTGGTCATCAAATCCGGCGCCGCCTTTGAACGCCTCGGCGGCATCCGGCATCTGGCCCTGGACAAGACCGGCACCCTGACCCGCAACCGACCCACCGTCACGGAGGTGCTCACCACCGGGGGAGTCAACCGGGCCGAGGTCCTCGACTGGGCGGCGGCACTGGAGGCTCACTCCACCCATCCGCTGGCCGCGGCGATCACCGCCGCCGCACCCCACCCTCCGGTGGCCCAGCAGGTTTCGGAGGCCGCCGGCCAGGGCATTACCGGAGTCATCACCGGAACCCGGATTGCCGTGGGTAGCCCCCGCTGGCTTTCCCCTGGGCCTCTGGCCACCGAGGTGGAGTCCCTGGAAGAACAGGGCATGACCGTGGTCATCGTCCACCGCGACGACCAACCCGTCGGGATAGTCGGGGTCCGCGATGAACTACGCCCCGAAACCCCCGAGGTCATCAGGTCACTGACTGCCGAAGGCTTCGGGATCACCATGCTCACCGGCGATAACACCCGCACCGCCCAGGCCCTGGCCGTCGAGGCCGGCATCCAGGACGTCCGTGCGCAGCTGCGCCCGGAGGACAAGGCCCGGGCCGTGGCTGACCTGCATGAGCGGGGTCCGGTGGCGATGATCGGCGACGGCATCAACGACGCCCCCGCCCTGGCCTCGGCAGACATCGGCATCGCCATGGGTGCCAGGGGCTCGGACGCCGCCATCGAGTCCGCGGACGTGGCGTTTACCGGCGATGACCTGCGCCTGATCCCCCGTGCCTTGCACCATGCCCGCCGGGGACGGGCCATCATCAACCAGAACATCGTCCTGTCCCTGGCGATCATCATCGTTTTGCTCCCGCTGGCGATCACCGGCGTGCTGGGACTGGCGGCGGTGGTCCTGGTCCACGAGGTGGCCGAGGTCATCGTCATCACCAACGGCCTACGGGCCGCCCGCACCAAGCATCCTGACCTCAACCCGGTGGCGACGGCCACGGTTCCCACGGATGAGGATGCGCACGGAAAGACCCGGGTCTACTAGTGTTTTCACCCATCAGCACACTGGAAAAGAATGCATTTTCTCACCGGACGGGGAAGTAGAAGTCATGGCCGTGAGCAGCACACATGAACGCAGGTACGAGCGGGCCGCGCAGAAGAAGGGCTGGAGGACATTCCTCCGGCCCGGCTGGGTGTTCGGTGTCCTCGCCATCATCGCCTTCTCCTATTTCTCCTTTACCTTTCTGGCCCCATGGCAGCTGAGCAGGGACGGTGCCATCGTCGAGCGCAACGATCAGATCGAGGCCGCCTTCGAGGTCGAGCCCGTCCCCGCCGAGGAGGTCTTCGACGCCCAGGGCAGCATTGAGCCTGAGGAGGAATGGGCGCGGGTCATCCTTGAGGGCCACTATCTGCCCGAGGATGAGGTCTTGATGCGCAACCGTCCGGTCGACTCCTCCCCCGCCTTCCACGCCCTGACCCCCTTCCAGCTGAACTCCGGTGAGGTGATCCTGGTCAACCGTGGTTTTCAACCGCCGTTCGAGGGCGGTGTCCCCCCGATGGACACCCCGCCGACCGGTGAGCAGTCCATTCTCGGCCACGCCCGATTTGCCGAGCAGACACCGATGTCCCCGCCGATCGAGGACCAGGGCTACCGCCAGGTCTACGGCATCAACACCGAGCAGATCGCCGAGGTGACCGGCACAGATCTCGCACAGGACTATGTGCAGCTGGCCGAGGGACAGGCCGGGGAGATCAACGCCATCCCGGTGCCCATGCTCGACCGCGGCTCACACCTGTCCTACGCCTTCCAGTGGATCGCCTTTGGCATCATGGCCCCGCTCGGCCTGGGCTACTTCATCTGGGCGGAGTTAAAGGAACGCCGCCGCGTGCGCCGCGAGGAGGCCGAGCTTTCCGTCGACGCCGCATCCGCCGAGCAGACCACGGACCAACAGGACGGTGACACGGATTCCGGCACGATGGGCACCCTCCGCACCACTCATCCGGAGAACGACACCCCTGGCCCCGCCCCTACCGGAACCACCACGTCCGCATCCTCCGGTGACCGTTCACGCATGTTGCACGACCGCTACGGTGACAGTCGACCGGATCACTCCCGAAAATTCGCTCGTCGCCAGCGCGAACGGTTCTAACCGTGGCCTTCCCCGCAGCACCGTTCAACCCGCCTCACACTTGCGTGGGCCGTACCAGACCGGATGCCATCAAGCATTTTCAATAAGCTTTCAATAAGGGGTTTTCCCGGCTAGGCTACAGGCATGAGCACGCCCGACCACGGCCATGACCCCGGCCAGCCCCATGCCCCGAACGGATCCTCCACAACCCTGACACCGACAGCGCCGACCACCCCTACCGGCGATCATGCCCACGGCTCCGCACGCTGGGAGTTGGGGTTCTCGATCGCCGCCGGCGTCACTTACGCCGGTGGGATGATTGCGCAGTTCGCCTTGGGGCTGCCGATGGTCGGATGGCCGTTGGCGTTCTTTCTCGCCACCTACTTCTTCGGCGGGTTCTTCACCATCCGCACCGCGATCTCCTCCACGCTGCGGGGGAAGTTCGAGGTTGACTTCCTCATGCTTGTCGCCGCGGTCGGCGCTGCCCTCATCGGCCGGTGGGCGGAGGGAGCGGTGCTGCTGTTCTTGTTCAGCCTCGGCCACGCCCTCGAGGAGTACGCCCTCAGCCGCGCCAGCAAGTCCATTGAGGCCCTCGCCGAACTCGCCCCCCGCCACGCCCTGGTGCGCCGCGGTGATACCGAACCCGTGGAAGTGCCCGTGGAGGAACTCGTGGTCGGAGACATCGTGGTCATCCGCCCGAATTCCCGCATCCCCTCGGACGGGTTCGTGATCTCCGGGATGTCCGCCGTTGATCAATCAGCGGTCACGGGCGAGTCGATCCCCGTGGAGAAGGAACCGGTGGCCGACCCACAGCGGACGATGCACACGATTGACACCCTCCCCGCCGCCAATCGAGTGTTCGCCGGCACCGTGAACGGGTCCGGCGTGCTCGAGATCGAGGTCACCGCGACCGCCGCCGACTCAACGCTGAGCAAAGTCGTCGAGCTCGTTCGCACCGCCGACCAGGCCGCGTCCCCGACCCAGCAGTTCATCGACCGGTTCCAGCGCTGGTACGTGCCCGCCGTGATCCTCGGGGTCATCGCCACCTTGTTGGTGTCGATGTTCGTGTTCGCGCAACCGTTCTCCGACGCTTTCTACCTCGCCATGACCGTGCTCGTCGCCGCGAGTCCATGTGCTCTCGCGATCGCCACCCCAGCCGCGGTCCTGGCGGGTGTGGCTCGCGCTGCCCGGGCCGGCGTGCTCGTCAAGGGCGGTGCCCCGCTCGAGACACTGGGCCGAGTAAAGGCGATAGCGTTCGACAAGACCGGCACCCTCACGTGGGGCGCGCCCCGAGTGACCTCACTGGCCCCCGCCAACGATACGTCCGAAGCGGAACTGATCCCCACACTTGTGGCTGTCGAATCGCTCAGCGATCACCCCCTCGCTGCCGCGATCGTCCGCGACCTTGCCCCCCGCGTCCCGGAGACCGAGCGGTTGGTGGCCACCGATCTCTCTGCCCTCACTGGACGCGGCATCACTGCGACGATCGACGGAGAACGGGTGGAAGTGGGCAACCTCCGCATGTTCGACGAGCAGCAGCTTAAGCTGCCTCCTTCGCTGGCCGAGGCCTACACGAAGGCCCGCGACTCGGGGCAGACGTTGATGGTGGTCCGTCGTGGTGACCGCTTCCTTGGGGTCGTCGGAGTGATGGATGCCTCCCGCAACGAATCTGCCCAGGTGCTCAGCATGCTCCGGGACACAGGGGTGGGCCATCTGGTCATGATCTCCGGCGACAACCAGCGGGTGGCCGACGCGGTCGGCCGGGAAGTCGGCGTCGACACGGCGATCGGAGAGCTGCTCCCCGAGGATAAGGTCACCCACATCACGGGCCTGGCCAAGACATACCATCCGATCGCGATGGTCGGCGACGGTGTCAACGATGCCCCCGCCATGGCCCGCGCCGACGTCGGCATTGCGATGGGTGCCGCTGGGTCGACGGTCGCGCTGGAGACCTGTGACATCGCGTTGATGAGTGACGACCTCGGACGCGTCCCGTTCGCTGTCCGGCTGAGTCGGGCGACTGGCCAGATCATCCGGCAAAACCTCATCGCCAGCCTCGCAGTCGTCGTTGTCCTCATCATCGCGACCTTCCTCGGGTTGAATATCGGCGCCGTCGTGCTTATCCACGAGGGATCCACTCTCATCGTCGTCGCAAACGCGCTGCGCCTGCTCAACTTCCAGAAGGGCAAGGAACACGCTGGCATCGACCACGAAGATAAGCCCACGCACTGACGCTTCCCCCTGCCAGTCACCAGTGGGGGCAGTTTCGAGAACAGTCCGAAGCCGCGTTCACCCTCAGGCCAGCGAAACCGTCTCTGACCTACTATCGACTCCGCGTGACAGTGTCATACCTCGGCGCCTAGCCACACACATCCTCCGTGAGGTAAAGGCAGGCAAACGACTTCTGCCCCTGACAGCAAGCCTCGTCTGACGTGATCATTCAGCTGCCCTTCTCTGGAGATAAAGACAGCCACCCAGGATGAGTTCCTGCATGTCCTCTCTGATGAAGAATTCGTGAAGATTCTCGTCCCAGACTGGCTTTGTGACTGGGTTCTCCTCAATAGTCGAGGTAGGAGAGCATGCCACCTATTCTGGTGGCCACAGGCAGAAGAAGAGCTGCTGGCGGTACTGATCCGGAAAATGTGGAAGGCCTGGCGCTCCCCCGGCGACGATGGTCAGCTGCTCGGGAAACCCCGAAGGAGTGAAACATGCACTGGGATGGAGACCACATGGGGGGCTGGGGCATGGGAATGGGCTGGTTGGTCCTGGCCCTACTCGTGCTCGGTATCGTGGTCTTGATCATGATCATGGTCGGCATTTTCCGCGGCCGAATAGGACGAGGCCCAGGAGGCGATGACAGGGCTCAGGGACCGGAGCGCAATCGGGCACGAGACATGCTCGATGAGCGCTATGCCCGAGGGGAGATCGACGCCACTGAGTACGACGAGAAACGGCGGCGTCTTGAGAACCGTAAGGATAAAGATTAGGCCCTGACGCCACTCAGCCGAGGACAATGGGCCCGGGTGGAATCGGCGTCTCCAAGACCGGGTTGCCCTGGGCCCACCCATCCGCCTCTTCTCCCAGGTCTCTGGTGGCGACGACGCGGGCATCCTCGTGGGAGGAGACCTATGGCAGCCGGAAGTACTTCACAGCCAGGACGGGCTACTGCAGGTGAAGATAGTTGCCGCCCAGCAAGAGGTGGATATCCGCGGATGTCAGGCTCAGGTTCTGGCTTATAATGGCACGATTCCGGGATGGACCTGGCGGGTGAGCCCCGGGGACTAGTTCATCCCAAAGCGGTTCTTTTTTCGTGACTTACGCGGTGACGATGCTCCTCCGGGAAGCCTTGGTCGCTTCCCGCGGTTACGGCACCATGTACGCCGCGCTGGCTGGCGTCGCCATCATCACGGCCGTCTTCTATCACGGGTTCCACCGGCGTAGAGCTGTCTGACCCCCGCTTATCCACGCCACCCCCTCCCCACCTTTCCTTCAAGGCCACACGCTCCCGGGAGCGTGTGGTCTTTGTGATTCGGAGCGCATTTCTCCACTCAGAAACTGGGTCTGAGCTGGAAGAATCCTGACACCCTTCTCCCACTTGCGCGCTAACCTGGGCTTTTCCCCCTGCATACGGCCCGGGATTCTGACAGTCAAATTATAGGCTGACGGGGGGCTTGCATACCCCAAGGCCCGTATGTATGGTTCTGCGAATCAATAACGAAACGGTCACGATGTGCTCACGATTGAGTTATCGCCCAGGCCCGTGCAGCGGGCAGCATGACAGGAGTAGAACCATTTCCAGCCCGAATCAGCGGTCCACTAAGAACCGCATCGCCCTCATGGCCGCTGCCATCGGCGCAGTCTCCACCGCCGGCATCGGCGGCGCGGCCGCAGCGACTCTGCAGGCCGATTCCGTCCCCGCCCAGAAATCCTTCACCGCCGACTACCAGCTTGCCAACGACTCGCAGCAGGTGCTCTACCCCGAGACCGATTCCGCCCCGCAGATCCTGACCATCGCCGAGCACAAGCCGGTGAACAACCTCGACGAGCAGCTGAACAAGTCCATCGAACTCGCCGCCGAGCGTGCTGCCGCCGAGGCAGAGGCAATCGCCGCCGAGGCAGAGGCAATCGCCGCCGCTGAAGCAGAGGCTGCCGCTGCTGAGGCTGCCGCCGCGGAGGCAGAGCTGGCCGCGCAGGCCCCGTCCGCCTCTGTGGTCAAGCCCACCGAGGGCACCTTCACCTCCGGTTTCGGTATGCGCTGGGGCAGCCTTCACGCCGGCCTCGACATCGCCAACGTCGTGGGTACCCCGATTCTCGCCGCCATGGGCGGCACCGTCATCGACTCCGGTCCGGCCTCCGGTTTCGGCCAGTGGATCCGCATCCAGCACGACGATGGCTCCATTGCCGTCTACGGCCACATGGAAACCCTCGACGTCAGCGTCGGCGAGCAGGTCACCGCCGGCCAGAAGATCGCCGGTATGGGTAACCGAGGTTTTTCCACCGGGTCCCACCTGCATTTTGAGCTCTACCCCACCGGCAGCGGCGCCGTCGACCCTGCCCCCTGGTTCGCCCAGCACGGCATCACCTTCTAGTTGTACTGGCCAGCCTTTTCCAGCACCACCCGTGGAATCAGGCGGACGTAGACGACCATGCCGACCAGTTCGACCAGGGTTTGGGTAACCACGACGACTGCAACCAATGTGAGGCTGTCCGGCAGGGCCAGAGCCAGGGGTAACACGACCAATGAGTTGCGAGTGGCACCGGAAAAGACCGTCGCCCGGGTTGCGAAGGCGTCCTGGTAGAAGACCCGTCCGATGAAGATGCCCAGGGGGACCATCACAACCAGGAAGATGATGTAAATCGGGATCACCCGCAACAGCGAGGGGAGATCGATGCGTACGGCGTCGATCTGGGAGGCGACAACCACAGTGAGGGTGAGCATCAGGAGCGGCACCATCAATGCCTCCATCAGATCCATCACCTGTTGCGCAGGTCGAAACCGGGCGGCCAGGAACTGCGTGAGCGCAGCTACTGCCAGAGGCGTGACGATTAGCAGGAGGAATGCCTCGATGAACGGGGCGAGGTCGATGACCTCAAACAGTTCCGGGCCAACGAACATCCCCAAGTAGACCGGTAGCAACAGCATCTGGAGCAACATCAACAACGGGGCCGCGGCTAACAGCCGATCATGCGCGGCCCTGGCCAGCCCGGAAAAGACAATGACGTAGTCGATGCACGGGGTCAACAACACCAGCAGGACACCCAACAATAATGCTTGGTCGTCGGCGACGAGCCGGGAGAGGACATAGACCACGACGGGGACGATAAGGAAGTTCAACACGAGCAGACCCGCCAAGAAGCGGGCGTCGCGCAGCGCATGGCCGAGTTTGGTCAGCGGCACGCTTAAAAACGTGGCGTAAAGCAGTGCCATCAATACCGGATTGATGGCCACCTCAAAGGCCGCTGCGGTGGCGGGGACGGTCAGGCCGATGACGGCACCGGCCCCCAGCGCAATGAGATACAGCGGGATCTGCCACCGTTCCAACCAATCGATCACGAACATCCTCTCTGAGAAACAATGATAGGCACGTCAACAGCACAGTCCCCGGGTGCCAGCGGGCCTGTGCACAGACTAGCTTCCTCGGGAGCCCTCCCTTCCCTGGAGACCAGGCCCAACGGTGTCCACGGTGATAATTGTTCTAGAGGTACTGGCAGATCGCGGTGGGATCACAGGTCTCCGGGCTGATCGCATCCGCCCGGTCGCGCAGTTCGCGGACGGTATCGCGCAAGCCTTGTAGATCAGCGATTTGTTGCTTCAGGTCCGCCAGGCGGTCATCGAGCAGGTCGGACACATGCTGGCACGGTGGGATGCCCTGGTCGCGGATCTCCAGGACCTGGCGGATCTGCGCCAAGGTCAGACCGGCGGCCTGGCCGCGGCGAATGAAGTCGATCCGGGCGAGGGTATCGGCGGAACTGTCGTAATAGCGGTAACCGTTGGCGGTGCGCTCAGGTGTCGGGAGCAAGCCAACGTCCTCGTAGAAGCGCAGCGTCTTGGTGGTAGTACCACCGGCCTGCGCCAGTTCTCCAATGAGCATGAACTCCCCTCCAGCAGTTCGTGGGCCTGTGGCCTTGACCTTACTGTGCACTGGAAGGTGCATTCTGTATTCAGATATTGCTACGGGAAAGGTGATGGGTCATGAGGCAGGACCATGAGGTTGATCTGGCGGTGATCGGCTCAGGCGGTGCGGCGATGTCCGCGGCGATCGCTGCTCGCCAGGCGGGGCATACGGTGGTCCTCATCGAACGCCACACCCTCGGGGGGACGTGCGTGAATATCGGGTGCGTGCCCTCAAAGACCCTGCTGGCCGCGGCGGCCGCTCGTGACGACGCAGCCAGCAATCCGTTTGCCGGGGTGTCGACCACGGCCGGACCGGTCGACCTGGCCGCAATGGTGGGGCAGAAAGGCAATCTTGTTTCCCAGTTGCGGGAGACGAAGTACGCGGATGTGGCCACCGCCCATGGTTTCGAGATCCGGGAAGGACATGCCCGTTTCCTGGACTCCGAGACCTTGCTGGTCGATGGTCAGCCGCTTCGGGCTCGGGCGTATCTGGTGGCTACCGGGGCCCAGCCAGCTACCCCAGCCTTGCCGGGGTTGTCGGAGGTGAACTGGTTGACCTCGACCACGGCCATGGAACTGTCCGAGGTCCCGGACTCCCTGGTGATCATCGGTGCCGGTTATGTCGGTCTGGAGCAGGCTCAGCTCTTCGCCCACCTCGGTGCCCGGGTTTCACTGGTGGGGCGCCTGGCCCCGCGAGCGGAACCGGAGCTGGCTGACCGGTTGCGCGAGATCCTCATCGACGACGGCCTGTCGGTGGTCGAGGAGTACGCAGTAAGCGTCGGCGCGGATGCCGGGCAGGCGGTGGTGACCACCACCTCCGGACGGCTGGTCCGGGGGGACCGGCTGCTGGTGGCCACCGGACGGGCGGCTACCACCGGCGGGATGGACCTGGCCGTGGCCGGCGTCGAGGTCGACGAGCGAGGTTTTATTAACGTCGATAATCATCAGCGCACCTCTAATCCGCGGATCTGGGCGGCCGGGGACGTCTCCGGGGCCCCGCAGTTCGTCTACGTCGCCGCAGCCACCGGCAGAGTGGCCGCCCTCAACGCCCTGGGTAAGCGCTCGGCAGCACAGGTGGACTACACGGGCCTGCCCGCAGTGGTGTTCACCCGCCCCCAGCTAGCCTCCGCCGGGTTAAGCGAAGCCCAGGCCCACGCCCAGGGGGCGGCGTACGACTCCCGCGTGCTGGACCTGTCGGAGGTTCCCCGGGCACTGGTCAACCACGACACCCGCGGAGCGGTCAAGATCGTTGCCGATGCAGCCACCGGCACCGTTCTAGGGGTGCATGCCCTAGCCGACGGTGCCGGGGAGCTCATGCTGGCCGCCACCTACGCCATCAAGGCCGGTATGACCGTTGATGACCTGGCCGACACCTGGGCGCCCTACCTCACGATGGCCGAGAGTCTTCGGCTGACCGCCGGACTGTTTCGCAACCAGATGCTCACCTCCTGCTGCGCCTGACCACCTCCCTTTTCCCTCCGCAGTGAACACAGGGCCCATGGCAAGAACTCCCTTTCGCGCAGGCCACACTCACCCGTCGGCGTCGAAGGGAAAGCTCAGCTGTCGGGCATGGAAATCAAAGTGCAACGTCGGATAGGCATACACATCCGCCACCGTCATCACGGGGGTGAAAAACGGATCCCACCGGGTTGGAAACACCATCCGCAGGGCCAGGGAGTCCTCGGATTCCTTCTCCAGACTGGTGGCCAGGGTGGTGGTGAGGCGGCGAAGTTTCCGGGCCATGCGGTGGCGGTTGTAGACCCGGGCCGCAGCCCGTGAGCCGAAGTAGTTGACCCAGTCGAAAGGGCGGATACCCGCATCGAGCAGACGCGCAAAAGCGATATTGAGGGGGTCGGGTAGATGACCGAAGAACTTGACCAGGGGCAGGAGTCTGCGAACCACCATGTAGCCGAAGACCATGTGAAACAGTAGTTCCTCATTGGTCCAGCGGGTACCCGCACTGCGACTACGCAGCTCCACGTCCCCAGCTTGGGCGAGGAGGTTGTCCAGCTCCATGCAGGCCCGTCGGTAGCCGTCGATGATGTCGGCACGGTCCATTCTCATCACCTTCTGCCGGGCGGGGTCAAGGTTGTGTGTTCCCTTCGACCTCAATCCTCGCACCGCGCCCGTGTCCCAGACCAGGTGTGTTCCTTACGTGGGTACTGAGACACTCTTCCCACGCGGCTCAAAGGGTCGTGGGCGAAGGGTGTCCCGTCTCCGAACTACGCCCAGGAACCACCTAACGAAGTACTACTAGTCGGTGAGGGCCGGGATGAAGATCTGCCAGGTCTGCAGCATCCACATCATGGCGAAGGGAATGAGCACCCAGAACACACCCATCCACGGGCGCCAGCGGGTGAAGCTGTTCAACTTACGCACCATGATAATGGCGCAGCCGATGACACCCGCGGCGGGGACCAGGCTGGTGACAAGGGGCCACCAGATCTGCGAGGAACGGGAGCACAGCCAGAGGGCGTCGCCGGCGTCACAGACGGGACCACCCATCAGCCGGGCAACCCACGCAAGCACATAAGCGACCACGACGGTGGCGATGATGGTGCCGAACAACCAGGTGAAAGCCTGACGCGTCGACATCGTGTTGCGGTCGGCCTGCAGCACGGGATCCGTGGAGGAGGCGACTTCCTCGGCTGTCCGGGGAGCCGGCGGGCGGCGGTTGGCGAAGTCGGCGTCCGCGGTCAGATCGTTCTCCGGGTGATCGAGGAAGTAACGCCTGCGGCGGCCGTCACTCTGCGGGCGCTGGGGCGAATTCGTCTCCGGGTCACGTCCATTCATGCCCTCACCTTAGCCTTCGCGTCAGTACCGGGGTGAGGGGTGTCAGCAGAACGGGGACGTGGACGTGCCGGAGGAATTCGGTGGCGGAGAAACCGACGAAAACTCGTTCCCGCGGGCCGGGTGGGGTGGAGCCGAGGATGAGCAGATCACCCTTCTTCCACGTGAGTGCATCGATCGCACCCGACCAGCCTTGCCTGATCCGATGTCCGAGTCGCCCGAGAGATCCGGGAAGAATTCCCCCAGCACATCGTGAGAACGGTCCATGACGGCGAGGGAGTGCTCGCGCCACTCGTCGATGAGCTCGCTGGTGAAGTCGAATTTGTCGTGGAAGGACTGGTCCGCGAGGCCAGAGGGGGAGAACGCGAAGACCCGCAGATCCACCCCCCAGCTATCAGCGAGACGGGCGGCGCAGTGGAGTGAGGGGTCATTCTCGTCGATCTCGCTTGCCAGGAAAGCGTAGTTGACGCGGGTGACCCCTCGTTTAGCCAACCGGACCGCGCGTGGTGCCAGGCCCAGCGATGTGGGGAAGGAATGCAGCAGCGCCTCCGCGGCGGACCATTGCCGGTCGGATCCGGGCGGCAATGTCCTCCAGAGTCGATGATGTCATGAACCCGGTCCTAGACACTTTCGCCCGCCAAACCGATCGCTTCCCTAGTCCGCCATCGTGCTCAGGGACCACACGGTGGCGTAGGGGGTCTCCTCCCCGTCGGCGTCGAGACCGATCTGGGCAGAGGAGATCTCCACGACCATGAGGCGGGGGCGGGGGTCGCCCTCAGTGAGGGGGTCGACAGAGCCGGGGATCTCGACCTGCTCGGTGTCATAGGGGCCGTGCAGCTGCTGGTCGTTGGCCGCCGGATCGTCGTAGATCATCAGCAGCTGCCAGTCATGGTCGTGGATCGCCTCCGGGATCTCCAGCAGCAGGGTGTCGTCCGGGTCGACCGGCAGGTTGGGAACCTCACCCTCCGGGCACTCCAGCCCGGGCTCACACACCAGGTAGGGGGAGACCTCGATGGAGGTATCGCCCACCCGGGCGGTCACGGTGATGTCCTGCGGGGCGGGTCCGAGCCGGTTGTTCCACCAGTTCTGGGCGAGGACCGCGGCGAGGATGATGACCACCACGGCGACCAGGAGAGCGAGAAACTGCAGCAGCGACCTCTGCCGCGCCTTCTTGGGGGTGGACATGGCTCCTCATCCTACTGGGCGGGGAGGAGCTCGACCTCGTAGAGGTCGGGCCAGCGTTTCCCACCCGGGAGAAACCAGCCGGTGCCGAACACGTGCGCGGCCCCGTTCAGGGCATGATCAGGCGAGGCCTCGGTCGAACACAAACCCCTATATGTGCGTCTCCTGCGACCCGTTGACCATGCAGTCCGCGAAGACGGACAGGCGGTGAAAACCGCCGTGTTGCTCACCACCGGGGTCAACGCCGAAGGTTACCGCGAACTCCTGGGCACGCACGTCGCCACGAGTGAGTCGGTGGCCTCCTGGACCGGGTTCTTCCGCGATCTCGAAGCTGTGACTGTTAGCTTTGTGTGGCGGCTTTTTCGCAACTTTATTGGCGGTTGAGCTGATGCCGGTGACGAAATCTGGATAGGCCATATGGACGCTCGGGATGAGCTTGTTAGAGACCGAAGGCACCGCCGCTGACGAGGATGAAGATTCCCAGGCTGATCAGAACGATCGGGAACAGCACGTGCTCCCAGCGTTCGAGGACTTCTGCGATGGGTGGGCGAGTGGCCACGAACTTTGCCAGCAGGACCAGGCCTGCCACCAGGATGAGGAAAACGATGCAGTAGATGATGACGGTGGCGTTCTCCACGTTGAGGAAGACCGGGACGTAGACGCCGATGTTGTCGCCACCGTTGGCAAACGTCACGCCGGCAACGGTCAGCACGCCCACCTTCTTTCCGGCGACCTTCGCGTCATCATCGTCGTCATCATCGCCCCGCCAGGCATGCCAGGCCGCCCACAGCCCCAGGGCCAGGGG
The DNA here is from genome assembly GCF_009734405.1 of Corynebacterium comes. Taxonomy (NCBI): domain Bacteria; kingdom Bacillati; phylum Actinomycetota; class Actinomycetes; order Mycobacteriales; family Corynebacteriaceae; genus Corynebacterium; species Corynebacterium comes. The sequence continues at coordinate 28,771 of NZ_CP046454.1, read as the reverse complement.
AATCAGCCCGAAGTACGGAATGGCCTGCTCGGGCAGGAAGGCATCCGCCCCCAGCATCACCAGGATCACGGCCGCAAGGATGCCCACGAAACCGAGGTACTGACCAACCAGAATCCGAAGCGTGGTCCCCTTTTGTCCCGCCCCGCGGGCAAAAAACAGCGAGAGCACGATGATGTCGTCGATATTGGTGGCGATGAACAGGCCGATCGCCGACAGCAGGCCGGTTACCATTACGCACTCTCCTGTTCGGTGGCACACCCAGGCACGGCGCATCCGGCGTCGATGCATTCGGCGTTGTCATCAACGGCCAAGGTGATATCCAGCAACGCGTTCAACGCCTGCGCCAGATGGGCGTCGACGATCTCGTAGCGGGTCTGCCGCCCCTGCGGTTCGGCGACAACAATTCCGCAGTCCCTCAGGCAGGCAAGATGGTTCGACACGTTCGAGCGCGTCAGTTCCAGCTCCTGGGCGAGAGCGGCCGGGTAGGCAGGCCCCTCCAGCAGCGCCAGAAGAATGCGGGAACGAGTCGGATCCGCCATGGCCCGACCCGACCGGTTCATCACATCGAGACGAGAAGCAATAGTCAACATGCACTGAACTATACAGCCAACACTGAACAGTATATGCCCGTACGTCCTCCCCCAAGGAACGGGCCAGGCACCATGCGAACCAGCCCGGATCGTCATGCATCGGAAAGGGTCGCCTTGGACGCAGGACTTCAGAAAATAACCACGATGGATGAAGAGAGAGGTTCCACTGCTGTCTCCTCTCACCAGTTACAAGGGAGTGCTGCCCCCGACGCCGGGAGAGGGCGCCACCCAGATGACACCGGCTTGCTCGGGGGTGAGGACGATCGTTTTCCCGTCGGCGTCTGTGAGGAGAACTCTGTCTTGGTGTGGGCCCGCGCCAGCGACGTTCACTATGGCGCCCGGAACTATTTCCTGCCTCCTGAAGCCGGCTAACTGGCTGGAGTCAGCATCAGAGATGCGGATGATTTCGTAGTCACCCGGAGTGGCGTGGGTGAGCCGGGTGGCATTGATGGAGCGGGAGATCTGCCCGGTAGCGGTGGGGATGGGGTCGCCGTGTGGATCGGTGGCGGGGTTCCCGAGGAGAGCCTCGATACGCTCGATCATGGTTTCTGAGGCGGCGTGTTCGAGCCGTTCGGCCTCGTCGTGGACCTCCTCCCACGGGTAGCCCAGGGTGGTGGCAAGGAAGGTCTCGAGTAGTCGGTGCCTGCGTACCATCGCGATGGCGTACTTCTCGCCCCGCTCGGTAAGCATGACCGGTTTGTAAGGTTGATACTCCACAAGTCCCTGGGCCGCCAGCCGCTTGACCGTATCCGAGACGTTGGGCGTGGTCGTGCCCATCCGTGCCGCCAAGGCCGTGGCGGTGATGGGTGGGCCTCCCCACTCGGTGGCCGCCCAGATCACCTTGAGGTAGTCCTGGGCTACCGGCGTGATCTCACTCAGGTCCATGGCCTCACGCTACCGAAGACCACAGCCGGTCAGCCCCGACCGGTGACCAGCAGTCCGATCAAGGCGAGATTCAACGACACAATCAACGCGACCACCACCCAGGACGCCACCTGCAGAGGAACCCGGATGGCGAAACCGCCCATGAGGGTTTGATCGCTGCTCAACACCACCAGCGGGATCAGGGCGAAGGGGATACCCAGGCTGAGGACCACCTGGGAGAGCACCAGCGCCCACGTCGGCTCCACCCCGGCGGCGATCACGATTAAGGCGGGGATCAGGGTGACCGCTCGCCGCACCACCTGCGGGATCTGCCGGTGCAGCAATCCGCCCATGATCGTGGATCCGGCGTAGCAGCCCACCGAGGTGGACGCCAGCCCGGAAGCTAGCAAACCGACACCGAAGGCCACTCCGACTACCGGTCCCAGCGTGTCGGTGATCACCCCGTGGGCCCCTTCGATGCTGTCGGTGCCCTCAATCCCGTTCAAGTTGCCGGCCGCCAACAACAGCATTGCGATATTGACCGACCCGGCCACCAGCAGCGACAGGAGAACATCCCACCGGGTGACACGGAGCAGGCGCGGCAATGCCTCGGGCGCGATGATGTCACCGTGGCGGTCTCGGGCGAGGGAGGAGTGGGCATAGATGGCATGGGGCATCACGGTGGCTCCGAGCATGCTCGCGGCCAGCACCACCGTCGGGGTCCCCTCAAAGCGCGGGATAATCCCAGCCAAGGCCTCGCCCCAGGAGACAGTGCCGATGAACATGCCTGTGAGAAAGCCAGCGGTGATGATTACCAGCAGACCTACTATGACGAACTCGAAGGGACGCTGACCGTGCCTGGATTGGATGGCCAGCAGCAGCATTGATACCAACCCGATGAGCAGGCCCCCCATCAACAAGGGGAGGCCGAAGAGAATGTGGAGGGCGATCGCCCCGCCGATCACCTCGGCCAGGTCCGTGGCCGCGGCGACCGTCTCTGCCTGCACCCAGAACGTCAAGCGTCGTCCCCGAGGTAGCCGTTGCCCCAGCAACTCCGGCAGGGAATAGCCGGTGACCAGCCCGAGCTTGGCTGAAAGGTACTGCACGAGCATCGCCATGACGTTGGCGACCACCAGCACCCACACCAGCAGGTACCCGTACTGTGCCCCGGCGGTGATGTTCGCCGCGACGTTGCCCGGGTCCACATAGGCCACCGCAGCCACGAAGGCCGGGCCTAGTAACCAGGCCAAGGGCTGACGGCCCACCCGTCGCCTACTCAACATCCTTTGCACCGCTTCGCCTGGGTCTCCCCGGACTCTACTGAGCCTCATAAAAGTTAAGTTACACGAACTTTCAGTGACGGAGGGTAAATTTTAGGGATCCTGCTGCACTCGTGAGATGCGCGGCCCTCCTCCTGGCACGATGAAGATCATGGGCATTTTCCCGGGCCGACTTTTCCTGCCATGAGATCATCCTGGGATGTGACCCACAGATTCGTTTGGCGGCTGCGGTGATGGGGAAGTCAGTGCGACCGGATTCTCTCCCTCAATTTTTTGCCCCTATACCTCTATATATAGGACACCTCGAGACGACCTCAGAGCACCCTGGCCCACCCATGCCTCACCGCCGGTGGTCAGCTGCCGGAAAGCAGTTTCTGCCCGTCCTCGCGCAGCTCCCCCGTCGGCGAGACATGGCGGTAGAGGGTCTGGCGGGTGATGTCGAGTTCCTCGCACAGTGCGGCGACGTTGGTTTCCGGCTGGCCCATCGACGCCATCGCCAACCGCACCTTCGCCGGGGTCATTTTGAAGGGGCGGCCCCCCTTGCGCCCGCGGGCCCGGGCAGACTCCAGGCCGGCCTTCGTCCGCTCGGAGATCAACTCACGCTCAAACTCAGCCAAAGCGGCGAAGATCCCGAACACGAGCTTGCCCTGGGCTGAGGTCGTATCGATCGCCGCCCCCTGACCGGTGAGCACTTTCAGTCCCACCCCGCGGGCGGTGAGGTCATGGACGATGTTGACCAGATGCCGCAGATTACGGCCCAACCGGTCGAGCTTCCACACCAGCAAGGTGTCCCCGGAGCGCAGCGCCTTGAGGCAGGCTTCCAAATGCGGACGGTCCTCCTTCTTGCCCGACGCCATGTCCTCGTAGAGATGGCCCGGATCCACCCCGGCCGCGATGAGGGCGTCGCGCTGCAGATCGGTGGTCTGCGACCCATCCGACTTCGAGACCCGCATATAACCAATCAGAGCCATAGGATTCTCCCATCACTTATACGATCGTTTACGTGACACCCCCGACCAAAGTGTCCACGTCCACGAAAATTGTCACTTAACCCGTTATTTTACCTAAGTCACGTGAACGGTACCAAAAATAGATAATGTGACAGATTTGTCGATGTGCAGCGGGCGTTGCGTGATTCATCTCATCGTGCCCGGGGGTCATGGCCCTCCGAGAAGGTAAGGGGGCAGGCGTCAGCACCGAGGTCTTCTGAAAAGTAACGGACAGTTCAGGCAGATACTGAAAACGAGATGACCGAAGGCATTAACGCAGCCCCTACTCACGCATGATCGTTGCGTTGCTGCACACGGTAGGGCACAGGCCACGAACAGACTGTCATTTTCCCTGGACGAGGCCGTTCCCCTTGACATACGAGAGAAGCACGGCTGTTATTTCTCCAACGTTATTGAACACGAGATTGAAATCTTTGAGCAGCTTCTTTCGCTTCGACTCATCGGCGAAGTCGTTTAATAGTTTCATTACCGTTCCTCCAGGGCGGGCTGTACCAGATATGGCAGGACATTATTCCTGCTGGAACCCATCTTGCCCTGCGACAGAAACAAAATCAAGCCCAGTCTGTAAGAGCCTGTTCCGACCGTGTAGGGTGAGGGCCATGAGCGATAGAAAATGGCTAGAAGCTGAGCCAAAAGAAAAGCGGCTCGTCGCCAACGAGGATGAGCCTGGCCGGAAGTGGTTTGGTCAGACGGTGCAGACCACCCGCCAAGATCGAGGACTTTCTGTAGCCGAACTAGCTTCCCGAGTGAATTTGGCTGAGGGCACGATAAGGGCAATCGAGCGTGGTGGCCGAGCACCTTCCGAGGCATCGGGGCTCCGGATTTTAACGGAGCTCTTCACCAGAAATGGATGGTCAAAAAATCACTTTGGTCCGAGTCTTCACGCGGTGAAAGACCCAAAAACTGAAGCCCCTGTAGTCGTTGAGTTTGGCGCAAAAGTTCAGGGCGATAATGGAAGTTGGTCGAGAGACCGCACAAGCGATAGAGACGATGAAATTCTTCATAAGGTAGAAACATACGTGTCCGAGAACCCTGAAAAGTGGCAGAAATTCAGGGGCACCTTGGCAGGCTTCGGTGAATTCATAAATACGTATGCCACTCACCTCAAAGAACCAATTAATGATGTGAACCTAGGTAAGGCAATTCGTCGACTGCCAGAAATAACCAACTTGCAGGCGGATCATTTGGATAAGTTATTGTGGCTTTGGGGTCGGATCAACGCAGGTACGGCAAGTGTTGAGGTGATTGACGAGGTGAAGAAAATCGAAAGAATACTTGATTCTTTTCTTTCTGAGGATGAGATCGAGGAGCTCTCGGAAGCGACGGACTAATAGGGCTCTTCACGTTTCATTTTCGTGCCGCAGCAGGTGAATGGCCGGCCGAGGAAAACTCGGGGGTACCGCACGCCGGCGGGGTATTTCGTGATCTCATCGATGCTACTTAACCGGCTCTTCACGATTTAGAGTGCGTTGATCCTGGTGGTTACCCTGACTGATTGGCTGGTCAGCGCGTTCCTTATTCACTAGCACTACGGCTAGATATAGTTCTCTGGTGAAGCCAGATGGCATGATCAAAATGGTGAAGCTTAATGTTGGGGTAGGCCGCTACCTGTACGGCTTCCACGAGTCGGCGGGCAGCGTGGGCGTCCACAGGGGCCAGTCCCGCTTCGGCTAAAGCGGTGTCCACGAAGCGGCAGATCATGGTGTCGGCTTTGATGCCAGGTTGCCCTAAGAGCATCGTGAGGTACTCGTAGGTCACCCATCCCAGCCCCTTCACTGCGGTGTAGGCACGTTTGTGATCCGGATTGAGTTCCTCAAGGTGGCTCGCGGTCTGGACGGGTGGATCCAGCGCCAGAAAGTTCTCGGCAGCTTCGACAACACACACACTCTTATAACGGCCAGCACTCTTGCCGTTGCCCATGACTTCTCGAATCGCCTGCTCGCCTAGCGAGCAAAGCCGTTCAAGGTCATTGGCCGCCTCTGGATACGCACTACGGAAAGCTCGCACCCTGTTCAGGACGCCTTTGGTCGGATCCTTTGCAAGGTAATCGGCCTGAATGGAATAAACCGCGTCTAGCAGGGCTATTCCAATCTGATCTGGCCATCCATCCGGTAACGTTGCGAAATGAATTTCGTCAATCTTTTTGACTGCGTTCGTAACTGCTAGAACGGACTGCTGATCCATCACATTTCCCTTTCTATCAACATAACGTTGCCCGATTCCGGGTTGTATTAAGCAGCAGTATCACCGCCTAACAGCAGGGTGTTCTAAGAGGAGAAGACAGCATCTCGCCGGTCTTTCAACCTAAGTGGAAAAGTTGACAGACAAAGACTTAAGAGGCGTGAGCCTCGTTGTAGGCCTCGACGATGTGCTTGGGGATAACGCCCCGATCAGACACTTCGATGTTCTGGCTCTGCGCCCATTCGCGGATCCGGCGGGAGTTCGAACGCTTCGCCCCACCCGCAGCCCGGGCACGGGTCTTGCGCGCCACCGGGGCAGGTTGAGCAGCCTTGACGTAAGGGGCGAGCAGCTCGAGGAATTGGGTGGCATTGTCCTCGGAGAGGTCAATGACGTAATCGGAGCCGTCGACGCTGAATCGGACGGTGTTCACCTGCTCATCGGTCAGGGGAGTGGCGTCGATGTCATCAAAGTACTGGGTGATTTCGCGGCGTGCCACGGGGTGCTCCTCGGTATAGAAGGTAATTCTTGGTGAAGTACCCGGGAGGAAACTCCACTGCTGTTTCTGGTTCCGGCACGAGTGTACTGTTTCGTACTCCTTCAGCGTTCTTACTCCCGGAGAAAGCCGCACAGAACGGACAAAACTCGGTTCTCCAACCTTCAGCGTATGCAGTACCAAGGACTCCTGGGATACGTCCCCTCAGGCCATCGTCACTGCCATTGGTTTAGCTTCGTCTGTCACCTGCTTACGACAGCGCCATCCCCCACGCCTTCAGTCCAAACAGCACCGTGACAAGACCCGCACCTTAAGCTGTATCCATGAAACGAACACTTGCCACGTGGGGCGTCGCTTTTTCTCTCACCGCGGGGACAATCCAGGCAGCACCCGCATCAGCCCAGACAATGGAAGAGGCCGATACCTCTTCCCGGTCCTCGAGCTCATCCAGCGACGACGGAAGCTCCGCGGGAGGCGCCATTGCGCTCGCTGCAGTAACCGCAGCGATGGGCGGGGGTGCTTTGTGGGCGGTCCAGCAGGGCCTGATCCCCAACCCCTTGCCCGGTGTGATTCCCGGCCCAACCCCTCCCGCACCGGCGCCGGCTCTGGTGCCTCCGCGTGGCGACTGCTCCCCCCAGGCATTCAACGACGCACTGTGGGAGTGGCGTGATTCGAATCGGACCGTTGTTGAATACTGCGACGGCCGTTTCGCCTGGGTATCGCAAAGCCAGACGGATTGGCGTGTGCCCTTTGAGTTCGATGGCCAGCGATGGGGGATCATCCGGTCTTCGGGAACGACCAAAACTGGTATGACACAGGGCTGCTACAACGGAATCGAGTTGCGGAACAAGGGTGCCTCGGACAATTTCCTCTCCCGGCTTCCCATCTGCACCCCTGATGAGATCGGGTACTCCCCCTGGTGATCTAAGCCCAGGCGAGCACCGGATAACCTTTGACCTCTACTAAGACGGAGCGGGTGCAGCATGAATAAGATCCTTAGCGCACTGGCGGGCGCGATTTTAACGCTAGGACTGGCAGGGTGTGGCGCGAGTGAAACCACGACACCTGTTCCTGCTAGCAGTGAGGTCACGAGTACGACCTCAGAGGCGGCATCGACGACGGCCAGTAGTGAGGCGCCCACCACTAGCAGTGAGGCAACGACACAGCCTGTCGTAGAGGAGCCGATCGTCGAGGAAACCTACGTAGAACCCGCGCCAGTCGTCGAGGAGACCTATGTCGCGCCCCAGAGGCCGCCCTTTATGGATCCTGAAGACTTTGACCCCTACGGACCTCCGAAGTTCGTTCAGTGCTGGGAGAACAATGCTGCGGTCATGTCGGACGGTTCAATTGTCACCGACACGGTGAATTGCGCACTGGACCCTGCCCCGTCAGAAGTTGGGCCTTATGGTGGTCCCCCGCGTGCGGACGGGTGTGTCGGCCCCGCTGCTGTGTGTGGCTACTACGACGAGTACGGCAACCCGATCTGGTTCGACAAGATGACCGGCGAGACCTCCCCGCGCTACTACGACGAGTACGGCAACCCCACGATGGAGAGCTACTAACCGGCGATGTTGCGCTCGCCGCGCTCTACTGAACTGACGTAGGTGCGGTGCAGTCTCGCGGCATGAGCCAGCGCTTCCCGAGACACGCCAACGGCTTGTCGGACTTCCTTCATTCTCGAGCCAAATTCGCGGAGAAGTCCATCATCAGTACTCACCCTCCTCACCCCTGCTGGGCCAGGGCTCGGTAGAGGGTGGCTCGCCCAACGCCGAGGTCTTCGGCGATAGACACCTTCGACTCGCCGGCGGCCACCCGCCGGCGGGCTTTCTCCAGGCCCTCGGGACTGATGGCACGTTTACGCCCCTTGTACTTACCGGCCTTCTTCGCCAGGGCAATCCCCTCGGCCTGGCGCTCACGGATGATGGAGCGTTCGAACTCCGCAAACGATCCCAGGATGCTGAGCATGAGAGTGTCTCTCGGGTCGGTGGTCTCCTTCGAGAACGTCAGGTTCTCCTTGAAAAAGTGCACGCTCGCGCCCTTGGCGGTGATCTGGTCGATGATCCCGCGCAGATCCACCAGGGAACGAGCCAGCCGGTCGATGGAGGCCACATACAACTCATCGTGGTCGCGCAGGTAGTCGATGCAGTTGTCCAGGCCGGGCCGGTTAGCCCTCGAGCGGGCGGAGAGCTCGTCGATGAACTCCTTGTCGACTGCGCCGATCATGGCGCGTTGCCGGGCGAGGTTCTGGTCCGTGCTCGAGACCCGCAAGTAGGCGAATCGTTGCCCCTTGGGCGTCGGTACCAGGGCAGCAGGGGTCGGGACCGCAAGCTGCGTGGTGGGGGTCGTGGCCGGCGCCAGCGCGGGCTCGCCCTCCTCCTGCTGCTTCTCCCCTATACCTTCGGCCGGCTCCGAGTTCTTCTCATCGGTGGTGTCGGCGGGGTGGTGCCAGGTGGGGATGGCCCAGCCGATGCTCGCACCACCGTCGAAGCAGATGTCCCTGGTGGGAAAGTCCTGGACATCGGACCAGGTGTTGTTCCCGAGGTAGACCTGGGCCTTGGTGATCACCGCGTAGACCCGCTGGATCTTCAGCCGGGCCTGCGGCACACCCGCCAGGCCGAGGTAGGTCGCATGCCCCGGATTCTGGGCGTGCTGGTCGAAGCGGGCGCCGCCGTCGTCAAGGATCAGCTCGGTGGCCACGAGCTCTTCGGTAGGTGACCAGGAGCGGCCGTTGTTGGTGGAGCGGCGGATCCGGGTGGTTTTCTTCGACTTGCGGATGATCTCCACCCGACCCTCGGGCCGGCCGACGGCGTCGAGCAGTGTGCCGATTCTGGACATCCCCGCCTCCAATGTCTCACAGAGTTATTGATCTCATAGAGAAGTGTATCAGAACGGCCCCGTAGGGCTTGGTGATACAGGGGATATTCCTGCCGGCCACCCGTCCCCCTGGGGTATACCCCAACGACACTTCTCCGGAGCTCTTCTGGCCTTTGCGATGGCTGACGTGAATATATGATGAGGCCATGATGGGCAGCGATCATTCCGGTGATCCGAACCAACGGATCACGACGCTTACCTGCTGGAACTAGGACGCTCCACCTACACTGCTGCAAGTCTGGCAGGTATCGCTTTCAATACGTTGCGCGTCCAAAGTGGTTTTGACCAGATCGTTGACAGGCCCGACAGTTGATTTCTGCCCGACTTCACTGTCTTCGCCAAAGTCGGATTTTCCTTCGATGATCCCCTACGTGCCAGCTCCTCGGGGGGAGAATCCGGACATAAATTGCCCCAGGTAGAGTACACGATCTAGGCCTTCTAATGCGGGCCGAAGCGTTTCCACGAGCCGATACCCTCGCTACAGTTAAGCTTCATCGCCAGCAGGTGGCCATCAAGAGTATCCGTTCTGAGGCCCAGGAGCTCTCACGTCGCAAGGGAAATCTGAAGCTCAAAACCTGCCGATAATCTTCCCTCGACCTGCGGGCATCTCCTCGTTAGATTGTTTGGACCCTCGACTTGAAGTAAAATTAAAAAACCAGGAAGGTCGAATCTGCCCGTTCAGAATCAGCCTCCCCACCTGGAAAGGAAAAGTACTATGAACTCCCAAGACCGGCGATCCATCTGGGTCGATCAAGCTAATCACTCTTTATACCTTGAAGGCCTCCTGACAAGCAATGAATATAACGGCGATGCAAATTCTTACGTCGCTGGGAAAATCAGCGCTGACCAGCTCGTTGAAAAAACGCGCGCACGATTCGGACTTGTTTAGAACCCTTGTCAGTTCAGGACCCCTATTTAATACCAGGCACATCCGTGCTAAAGAATCTTATTGGACTAGATTCTGCAGAATCCCTCTCTATAGCAGAGGCCGACCTAGTCAATGCTCGCATTATCCAGCTAATGGATTCGGCAAATAATTACTTACCTACTAGTCGAGATTTTAAAGAACTCAGCGCTATACATTTTCATCTGTTCCAAGATATCTACGATTGGGCGGGAAAGTTACGAACGATTGATATGAGGCGCGGTGATGGAGATTTTTTTGCCCCGTGCCTACACATCGAAACGAACTTAAGTTACCTCTCAGACCAACTAGCAGAGAAAAACTTTCTCCAAATTAGGGACCGCTCTACGTTTATTAGAGAATTGACACATTTTTACGATGACCTCAATTGGATCCACCCTTTCAGGGAGGGAAATGGGAGGACCCAGAGGCATTTCTGGTCGAGGGTTTCAGCTGATGCTGGATGGATCCTCGACTGGCGTCCGATTCATAATGAGCTAGATGAAGCCAGCCGGCGCGCCCGTGAAGATAAAGACTTTGAAATGCTCCGCAATGTTTTTGAAAAGGTCGTCGCAAAAACTATGACCTAGAGCACGGGGAAGAGCCCCTTTACTCATTGTTCACTAGACGCAGGACTGGACGTTGATCAGCTTCTCCCAGCAAGTTACGTACCTGTTTAGGGTTGATTTTGAGGGCTTCGGCGAGTGCAGGAATACCGGCCCCATGGTCTCTAGCCAGATCCGCAGCTCTTTTTAGCAGTGTCGGCACCTCTCCCGGGTACGCGCTGGTTGGATCGTCAGCTGGGTCCTCAAGCATGGCCAGACGTTGGTAGGCTCGCCGCGCCGATGATTCTGTGGTGCGGCCGCGCTCAACCATTCGGCGGACCAGCGAGTGCGGAGAAACACCCCACGTTCTACCGATCTTGTCCAAAGCGGTCAGGTTAAGGCGCTGTGGTAACGCTGCGTCCATGGACGAGGCGGGAGTCAGAAATGAGGCGGCGAACTCATCCGCCTCCTTCTCGAGAGTCGCGCTGTACTCGCCTGAGTCGGCGTGAAGGAGAAGGTGACCGATCTCGTGTGCGATTGAAAACCGGTGACGAAAGACGTTTTCACTCCGACGTGGCGTCGTGATAACGATGGGGCGGTCAACAATCACAGTTGAAAACGCGTCGACCGCATCTATTTCCCCGAGCGGGCGGACCGCAACCACGATGCCGTGCGACTCAGCCACCGCCACTAAGTGCTTAACCGGTCCGTCCGATAGATTCCAGTGCTTCCGCAGGAGCATAGCTGCGTCCGGCGGAGCGGTCCCGGGCTCCACCTCGGGGAAATCTGGCTCCGGGAACTTGACGTACCGCTCGAGTGCGAACGTCAGCTCCCATATCAGAGTCGCCGTGGCCAGGGCCTTCTTCCGGTCACTCACACGTGCAGACCGCAAGCTACGAAAGTGCGCGTTCACAGTCTCGAGCCGCGCCAACGGACGTCCTACGCTGAAAAACTCAGGCCGTACACCCAACACACGCGATAGGCGATCGAGTACATCCGGGCGCGGCGAGTTTACTCCCGCCTCATACTGACCTATCGCTGCCGGCGAGACTCCTACTTGAGCTGCCAGATCCGTCTTTTTTATACCGAGGCGCACACGTGCTTGAGTCAAACGCGCAGGCTCGAAGAGACCGTATGCCGGACTAGAACCGGATAGGTCGAACAGGCCCGGAGAGTCCTCACGCATCTGGGTCCAACCCTTCCTGCTCTCGCGGTGCAATCGCAGGCATAACAGGGGCTCCGCTGTCGAAGGATTCCACATCCGACGTCATAGTCTCGACAACAGGCTCAGGCCGCCATATGGTTTGCCGACCGTGCAGATTGACTTTTCCGGTTTCCTCGATGAGCTCGGCGACCGCCCACTCAATCGACTGCAGCTGCAGATGGGACGAATGCACCATGACAAGCACCAAGGGCATTGTGCCACCGGCCGCTTGTACTACGCGCTCGAGTTCGCCCTCCTCAGGGATGTCGTCGATCGTCTCGAAAAGCATCGGATCGGGCGGCCTCACCCCGAAACCATTCTTCTTCGTCTGGCTCGATGCAAAGCTGGAGGGATCCGAGGAATCCGAAACACGCCACAGGTAGACCAGGCAATCATTGACTACAGGGAGCTTATAACCAGCCGGGGGAAGTTTGGATGATGAGAAACCGCGATCTTTCATTGCGTCGTGGGCGCCGGACAAGAGGTCACGCCACTGTGCGCCGAACCCCATCGCATACCGCGACCTTGAGACCTCATGCGCCTCAGCGAAGTGGTTGTGCGTAGATCGAGCAACCTCAATAAGCACGTCGCGAACGCCTGGAGCGTGGGAGCCGAGAGCATCAGCCGGTGAGCTCGGAATCATAGGTTAACCTCCTGAACCATCGTCCAGGACACCTGTTCGCCCGAGACTATACTTTATTACTGTACACCATACGCGCAAGTGGACTTTATTCACGCGCTGAAATCTTACTTCTTATAGATCAAAGTCCTATGCGACGAGGTGCAACAGTGGCCGGGGACCTGCTTCTTAGGGGTAAAGCGCAGGGTACTAGTGAGCGTGGCCCTTCCGCCAGAGTTCATTGACCCAGTGAGTGGTGGCCTCCCCGAGTTCCCTGCTCAGCCTGGCGAGTTCGGCCGTGGCTTCCTGAAAAACCTCCGCCTGCTGGGCGAGTTCTTGTTGCTGGTCGAGCGAGACCACCGGGACCTCGAAGTCCTTGATGGCGTTGCGTGGGATCGTCGTCCCGGTGTTGAAACGGCTGTTCCAGGAGCCGTTGACCATCAGGGCCAGGTAGTGGGGGTCGAGGGTCTCCGGGTTGGCGACTCTCAGTACCGCCACGCCGGTTCCAGGCTTGATGTCGGCACGCTGTGACACGCTCGCGCGCGGATCACCGATACGGGCCAGCAATACGTCCCCGGGCTGGCTGAGTTCTGCAGGGGCTGTGCCTTCGTCCGCCGCGGGCCAGGAGGCCCCGGTCGGATCACTCCCCAGCATGGCGGGGGTGATCACGGTGTTGTCGGAGTCGCGTCCTCGCGAGATGTTCTTGAGAGCGACGACGCCCTGGCTGATGAGCTCACCGATGGTGCTAACCCGGATGATGTTGGTGGTCGGTCGGGCGGGGAGCTTTTCGACAGCCCCGGTGAGCTTCTCTGCGGAGTCGCGAAGGGTGGGGTAAGACCAATCGACGTCGGCGTTCAGAATGTCGTCGAAAAGCTCAGTGGCGCCCGCCCACCGGCTGGGTTGCAGGTTGGCGTCGTTGCTCAGGATCATTGTCCTGTCGATCCGGGCGTGCGGAATATCCGCTAGATCCGCTTGGGGCGCGAGCCACCCGGCGATCTTGTCTTCGAGCTGGTCGATTCCTGCACCGTCGATAAACAGTACCGACCCGCTATCCAGGGCCTTTTTTCTCTTAGAGAGAACGAGTAGGTTGACGTTGATCGACGAGTAAGGGCGCAACAAGTCGCCGAGGGAGATTACGGCTTCAAGGAGGTCATCGTTAAGCAGTCCCTGCCGGACAATCTTGGCGTCACGCCGCTGCTGAAAGAGGAAAGCATCGGACATGATCAGAAACGCCGTTCCCTCCTCGTTGAGGTGTGACAGCACGATCTGTGGCCAGGCCGAATCGGCGTTGCTCTTACCTGGGACAGCGAAGGACAGGCGCGGGTCATCGAATGACAGCGGTTCTGGCGTCTGCGCACTGAATGGAGGTTCGGCGATGACCACATCGAATTTCTCGATGGTGTCGGGAACGTCGAAAAGCGTGTCTGCGACAGTGATGTCGAGCGCAACGGAATAGAGCAGCCCGCGGAGACGGGCGATCTCGGCCACGGCGGGGTCAACCTCGACGCCCGCGGTACGGAGGTTGGCATCACCGATGAGGCGTTTCGCCCGGATCAGCGCTTGGCCGATGCCGCAGGCAGGATCGAGGACAGAGTCGGGCTTTCTGGACGCAGCCAGGTTCGCGAGAATTTCCGAGGTACGCGAATCGGGCGATCCTGCACTGAGGATACGTCGAGAAGCGAAACGGGACAGTCGGTTGAGCACCTCATCGGTGGCGTTGGGCAGGTCTGCCCTGTCGATGCCAGCGAACCCGCCGAGCAGCAGAGCCTGCTGGGCGCCGTTCAGAGAGGAGCGTTCTGGCCAGTCGACATCTTCACCGTGGGCCTTGAGCGCTGCGGTGAGCAGCAGCACCATAGTCTCGGGGGAGGAGAGGTCGAGGGCGTTCCGTAGCTGGTCGAGGATACCGATCAGCTCCTGGGTGGCATCGGGACGGGTGTAGGCGATCCCGTTGGCCTCGAACCAGGCGAACACCTCCTCCTGGTCGAAGAGCGGGCGTCGCGGCTGATCCGGGTTAATGGGCTCGGGGAAACCTTTGCCACGGTTGCGCCAGTTAGACACGGCGGACCGGGAGACATGCGCGATATCGGCGATGTCGGCGGAGGCCAGGGTCTTGCGGGGGGCGGAGTTCATGATGGGTTCTTTCTCAGTCGTAGACAAATATTGATTAGCGTATGGGCGCAGGGGTGGGTTAAGCCGCGCGGCGCTGAGGCCACGTTGCTTCCGGGAGGTAGATGACGTTGTCGGCGATAAACCGCAGCCGCTTGGACAGCGCCTCCGGGCGAGAAACCACCGTCACCTTCATGCCTGCGGCGGCTAGGGCGTCGAGAGCCTCGACGAAGAAGTGGTCGCCAGAAACCAGCACGACTTCGTTAAAGCACCGGTGAGGGAGTTCGTCGCGCAGGATCGCGTCGAGGGCCATGTCAGCACCATCGAGACCGCTACGGACCTTGACCCGCCAATTATCAGGAACCTCTCCCGGCAGGTGCGGGGAGGAGGTCTTGCCGGTAGCGACGATGACCTGGTCGAGCGGCGTGATGCCGAGAATCTCGCTGACCAGGGCCACGCAGTAGCGGGTGTCATCAGGGGTTCGCAGGCTGCCGTCGTTGACGTTTTCGATGTCGGTCACAATGACGCGATTCGAGTGGGTGGGGGTGAAGCTGTTCATAATTCTTCCATCCTGTGTCTGTTCTGCTGCTATCGACATTCGTGAACCGATGCAATAATGAAACCACAGCACCATGCCCGTGTCAATGTTAATCGCAGTTTAAATGTTCACATTCTGGAGCGGAAGCTCTTTACCTGGGAAAACGTTAGAAAACTTCTGACGAACCGGGCCGCATACGAAGCAGGCCGACTCGTGAGCCAGCGTGGCTAGAAGCTTGAACAGAGTCGGATTACCCATCTCCAAGGCCCCTTAGAGCAAGGTGGCCCGGGTGCGCCGTCCGGCAAAGAGACCCAACAGTGCACGATCCTGTGCGCAGCCACCGCCCTGGACAATCGGAATATTTCGAGGTCTGGGGTGGACTGGCCGAGCGTCAACGCCGAGCCCTGCTGCACAACAACCCTCAAGTCGACAACTGGGCGGACTTCCTCACCACCGGAGACAAGCTGACCTGCACCTAACTCGGCCCTTCCGGTTTTAGAGTGCGTTGATCCTCCCCTGCAGCTGGCCGGAGTGGATCAGACACCGCAAGATGTAGTGGTTGAGATTCCTGAACCCCAGGGCGATGCCGCGTAGGTGCTCAAGCCTGCCGTTGATGGCTTCGACTGGGCCGTTGGACGCCCCGATATCGAAGTACGCGAGCACGTCCTCACGCCGGCGCCACAAGGTCCGTCCCAGCTGGGCCAGCTCCGCCAGACCTTCGGGTAGGCCCTTACGAATGCTGTTGATCACCCTGCTCATGAGCTTCTTTCCCTCCGATTTCTTCGGATGCCCGTACGCCGCAATCATGTCCTGGTAGAACAGCCACGTCACTTCCAGGGCCACGTAGTCGTCATCGGTGGCCCACAACATCTCCAGGCGCTGTTTCTGCCGCTCGGTGAGGTAGTTCGTCCTGGTCAACAGCGTGCGACGGTGCTTGTACAACGGGTCGTCCTTGCGCCCACGACGCCCGGAGGTCTCCCGCTGGAGACGCTGCCGGCAGCGGGTGAGTTTGTCGGCTGCCAGATGCACCACGTGGAACGGATCCATCACCTTGGTGGCATCCGGGAGCATCTGATCGACGGCTGAGGCGTAACCGGTGAAACCATCCATCGTCACCACCTGCACCTGCTCCCGGAAAGCAGGGTCGCGTTCCTGCAGCCACCCGCGCAGCACCTGTGCACTGCGTCCGGGGCGGATGTCCAGCAGTCGGGCAGGCCCGCGTCCGTCCACCAGGGGTGTGAGGTCGACGAGGATGGTCACCAGACTGGATGGCTGACCTGGCTTTCGGGTGTGCTTCCATACGTGCTCATCCACCCCGAGGATCCGGACGCCGTCCAGGTGGGAGGGGTTGTCGTAGACGAGCTGTCGGCACGCGTCCACGGCGACCTGATTGACCAGCTCCCAACCGACACCGAGGACCTTGGCGGTGGCCGACACGCTCATCCGGTCAACCGCGAGGCGTTGGAGGATCCAGCGGGTGACCCGGTGGGTGAGTTTCGCGCCGTCATCGGCGCAGCTCAGGCAGGCCTGGAAGATCTTTCTGTTACAGGAGGCGTTCGCGCAGGTGAAGCGGGGAACGCGGACGTGCAGACGGGTGGGGAAACCGACGACGGGCAGGTCGACGAGACGGCGAAGGACGTGGTCGCGAAGCTTCCCGGGTCGGGAACATTCAGGACAGGCGTTGCTCACGGCCACCGGTGTGGCGTCGATGACGGTGATGTTGCCGGCGTCGGCGGCACCGGTGATCGTCAGTCCGATCTCGGCTGTCCGGCAGATGGTGTCGGCGACGAGGTTGCCAGTAGTAGGCTGCACAGTAGGGTCCTGGTTCGGTTGGATGGAAGCGTCGTAACTCTCATCTTGTACCGGCCAGGACCCCTATATGTTGTGCCACCCCGAACCCCGCCCCGCGGTCAACTACGCACTCTAAATCGTGAAGAGGCCCATTACCGGCAGCATCGCTTGAATCGCTGCCTTGAGGTAGAACCCCCTACTACGCGAGGTGCGCTCGGCGAGCCGGTCGAGGCGGGCGATGGTTGCGGTGTCCAGGCGGACGGAGACCACCCTGCTCGGCTGCTGTGGGGAGTGGGTGGTGTCTGTCATCGTGGCTGGTCCTCCTGGTGGTGTTCTTCCAGGCTGGTACACGGTGTGCACCCCCTGCCCACCACAGTGGGCACGAGGGACACCATGGTTGGAGCAGCTCAGCAGAAGCCCCTGGTTCCATGTCGACAGGCGTTCTCGCTTGCCCAGCTCACCTCGATGTACTCCCTCCCCGAGCTTGCGAGGTCCTGCTTTCAACGACCAGGACCTCCAGGACGATCCCCAGCTCCATGCTTGCTGGCACGTCCTAGGGACAAACCGACTCACTCCCCCACCGTCATGCTGCGGAGCATAACTCCCCCTCATCTCCAGAGACACCGTGTCCTCCGCGAGGATGGCCCTTCTCCTCAACGCATCTCGGATGAGGTTTCCGTGATGGAAGAGATGCCCCACGACGTTTGGGGGCAAGGCGTCGCGCAGCGGCGCCGCGCCAGCCTCGATCCAGGCCGTTATTTCCACCTTCAGTAGCGATAAAAGATGACCTTTTACCCTGGAACATATTGTTTTACTGGATACTGTTATAGAAGACGGGGTGAATAAAAAATAACCGCAGGTCAAAGCCTGTGGATAACTATTTTACCGAGGGTAAATGTACGCACGACCGAGGGTAAATGTACGCACGACCGAGGGTAAATGTACGCACGACCGAGGGTAAATGTACGCACGAGAATATCGACCGAGGGTAAATGTACGCAGTGTGACCTGCGGAAATAGAAAACCCCAGTCGAGCAGAGCTGCGACCGAGGGTAAATGTACGCAGTGTGACCTGCGGAAATAGAAAACCCCACAGGAGTGGGGTCAGTGGCTACCTGAATTCGAGTTTGCGTCTCGGCTTCGGTGGGATCGGCGTAGGCCCCTGATGGACAAGGAGGCCCTCGGCCGTGACTTCGGCTCCTACCTCGGGCCAGAGCTCTGCAATGGAGGCGACACATTTTTTAATCTCGGTCCGGAAATCCCGCCGCTGCACCCAGGTAGTCAGTTCCACCGGAGAGAAATGACCTTCGAGGGTCTCCCAGGTAAAAGTAAAAGAGCGTTCGTTGCGCTTAGATAACCAGAACTTCTTGAGGGCAAGCCATGTGTAGATATCCATCGCTCGGGGCTTTCCGAGTTGCTGGAGGACGGAAATATCTATCGGGATTGGTGCCCGGTTGATCTCACCGTAGAACTCTTCAGTGAGTTCGATGAACGATTCGCTCATGGCCGGCTGATCCGGGTCTGGCGACAGCCAAAGCTCGTGGTAGTTACTGATATCCACGGTGGGATTAGCTGCTCTACGGGTAGAGAGTGCGGTCTGCGCGACATTTTCGACCCTGATTGAGCAAGCCGCAATGCGGTCGACTTGATCACGAATCCGGGCAATAACAGTTCCACTCCCCCGCGTCGTCAGCCCGATCGCACGCAAGAAGGCGTTGAGAGAGTTTCCGAGGGGAATTCGCCGGGCTTCCTCCACGCTCATCGAACCAGTTTTAACCTGCCCCTCACGCTCTACTGCCTTGGTGATGACGTAAGCCATGACCAGCCGGGGATACTTGCCATAGGGCAACCCAGCGGTAGCGGTGACTGTGATTTTTGTCGGGCCTTGTTGGACCTGGCGGATTAGGTCGGTGGAGCTGCGATACGGGAAGAGGGCTTGTACAAAAACTCGACTGGTATAGCCCACGTCTCGATGGTCTGCAGGTTCGATCAGGTCACCAATAGTATTGGCAGCCGTGGTGTCCGCAGGGGTATGATTATCCATAAATCCTCACAACCGGGTTCTAATTCTTCTGTGGGGTCACGTCCGGGGCTGTTGGCGCAGCGCCCGGACTTTTATTGCGTTAGGTTCCAAACTACATGCTGGCGGGGGCCAGCTGGGCTGACTTGGCCGATGACTCGCGGGCGTCGACGGTACCTACCTTGGCCGCCCGGACCACTCAGGAAAGCTGAAGTAATGGACCGCCGAATACGGGTTGCCTGTATTTACAGCATTACAGTTACCGTAAGGCCGTAAATACGGGTTGCCTGTATTTACAGCATTACAGTTACCGTAAGGCCGTAAATACGGGTTGCCTGTATTTACAGCATTACAGTTACCGTAAGGCCGTAAATACGGGATTGCGGCAGAAATGGGGTGGACGTAGTGTTCGAGCACTTTACAGTTTTACGGTAACCGTGAAACTGTAAAGCCATATTTACAGATTTACGGTTGGCGAGAACTTTACTTCTTGGAGGTGACGTAAACGGTCAGCTGTTCCTCCACGATTTCCCGCATGGTCTTGCCTTCCTGGGCGGCGATCGCCTTGAGCCGGCGGTGGAGGTCGACATCGATCTGAATGGTCAACTTCTTCAGTGTTCCGGGGTCGTCTTTCGGCTGGAAGGTGTCTTCCACGCTCTTCCCTGCAAGGTGGGTTCGATTACTCTCGCTAGCCTTCTTAGGGCCGACCTGGCCGGAAACTCTGTTTCTCGTGCTGCTCATTCGACAACCTCCAGGATCTGTTTGGCCACCCCGTCGTACCCATGGGATTCGGGCCCGGGAGTGTAGCCAAAGGTTGAGTGGATATTCTCGCGCAAAGGAATAAGTTCATCGAAGACGGGGACTGCATTGTCCGCGAGGGCTTGAAGGACAATATCGAGCGAGCTAGTGCCGGTACGGGCGAACGTGATCAAAACGCCGTACGCTTTCCCCTCCAGCGAGGGCTGTAGCTCCCAGACCCGAGATAGATCCGCATTCGTGGCGCGCGTGGGAACCACGACGAAATCTGCGGCAGCGATGGCCGCGTCAATTGCTTCAGGATCGCCGGGGGGCGTGTCCACCACGATGAGCTCTTCCGGTTCTGCCAGTCGAGCAATTCTCTCTAGGCGGCGGGGAATGGTGTTTTCCACCCTGAAGGGCAAGGGTTCCCCGGCGTCCTGTGCCCGCTCGGCCCAATCAATGGCCGTGCCCTGACGATCAAGGTCGATCACTCTGACGTCTTTGCCCTGTGCGGCAAAGGCTGCGGCAAGATACATTGACGTCGTCGTTTTTCCGACGCCGCCTTTGGCGTTAACCACGCTGATGAGCATGTAAAACCTCCTCCTATGTGTGTGCCCCCTAGGATACAGGAGTACGGCTTTACGGCAACTGTAAAGCCGTAAAGCTGGAAAAGCGGTTGCCAACCACCGGCCCGAAGCGAGACGACCCTCCTGGCGGGAAACGAAACCGCATTGCCGGAAATACGGCAACCGTAAAGCCGTAAAGCTGGAAAAGCGGTTGCCAACCACCGGCCCGAAGCGAGACGACCCTCCTGGCGGGAAACGAAACCGCATTGCCGGAAATACGGCAACCGTAAAGCCGTAAAGCTGGAAAAGCGGTTGCCAACCACCGGCCCGAAGCGAGACGGGGCGTGGCCGGGGATAGATTTTTAACCCAATTCTGGAAGGGGGCTGGATGGGTACTTCAATTCTGGGCCAGGCTGCAGCCAGGGGTGGGGGAGTTGCCGGCTATTTGTCTTTGGATTTTGGTGGCCGGGCCATCCCGGCGATCAGTGTTCCGGCGTCGACGTCGAGCACGGTGGCGAGGGTGACCATGTTGAGCAGTGCGATGTTGCGCTCGCCGCGTTCCACCGAGCTGACGTAGGTGCGGTGCAGCCCCGCGAGGTGGGCCAGTGCTTCCTGGGAGAGGCCCGCTGCCTGGCGGGCGGCTTTCATTCTCAGGCCGAATTCGCGAAGGAGGTCATCATCAGTGCTCACTCCTCCCGTTCCTTCCTGCCGGGCTGAGCTGTCTCCTCGCCGGTGCTGGCGTGGCTACAGTTCGAGACCACCTTGGGTGTGATCGACGACCTGCTGCTGGTGGTGGGTGGGTGCGGTGGGGGTGTCCTGCGCGGCGAGGTCATCTCTCATCCGGTTCTGGCGGGCGCGCTCGCGGTCGGCGACTGTCTCGCCCTGGGCTTCGTGCAGGGCTTCTGGGGCGTGCTCGTCGAGGACACAGTCCGCGACGCTGATGCGAGTGCTGACCTGAGCGTCGGTGAAATCCACGCCGGTGAAATCCACACTCTGGAGATATCCGGCGATCTGTGCACCCGTGAAGCGGGCACCGGCCAGCGAGCACATGGTGAACCGGGTGCGGACCAGCTGCGCCCCGCTGAAATCCGCCCCCTCAAGATCACACTTGTGTAGGGGAATCACCTGGAAGGGGCCATCACCCACCCCGAAGCGCGCTGAGGTGAAGCTCGCGCCCTGCATCTGGCAGGACCGGAAGCTGACCTGGTGGAAGTCGGTGTCGTCGAAGGCAGCACCACGCAAGTCACAGTCGATGAACTTCACGCCCGTCAGCTCCATCCCGCGCAGATCCGTGTTGCTCAAGTCCCGGCCGTGGATCTCCCCGCGCTCCGGCAGGGGAGTATCCAGCGGTCGCAGGTCGCGGACAGTGTCGCCCGCCAGCTCTGCGTGGGTGGTGGTGGCCCAGTTGTAGAGTTCGGCGTCCTGGCCAATATGGCGCGGGGGCAGGGCGGCCAGCTCCGGGGCAGAAGAGGGGAGGTGTGACTCGAGGCGGTGGGCGATGACCGCTCCGACGTCACGTGAGCCCTCCAGGTCCTGTGTCGCTTCACCGATCAGGTCGCGGTAGTCGATACCGTGACGAGCCAAACGCACCGCCGAGGTGGCAATGCGCTCGACGGCACGCTCCTCATCCACCGGTGCGGTGAGTGTGACCGGTAGGGCGTCGAGCAGGTCGCGGACCTCGGGTTCGAGCTGGGTGCGACGCCACGAGGTGGTGAGCATATCGGTGGCGGTGGCCAGGAGCTCGTTCTTGCGCTCGGGGCTGGTGGCGTGGGTGAGTTCTGCGCGGGCAAGGTCATGGGCACTGACGTGACCGTCATCGGTGGCGACGATGGAGCCCAAGATCTCGTGGTGGTCGGGGGCGTGGTGTTCGCCGGACATGTGCCAGTGGGCGTCCTCAGAGTCCAGATCAATCCGGGTGTCCTCGGCAACATAGATATGGTTCTGCTTCTTGCCGCGTGTGGCGGCCACATACAGGCCGCGTCGGTCGGTCTCAGATCCGACGACCGCACGGGTGACATCAACGGTGACCCCCTGGGCGCGATGCACCGTCGCGGCGTAGCCGAGCTGGACATGCTCAGCCACATACTGAGCCGGCAGGATCAGCGGACGGCGGCGCTCTTGTGAGGTCACCTCGAGGGAGCCGTCCTGGCGGATGTGGGTGATGGTGAAGCGGTGGCCGTTGAGCACCCGCTGCCCACCAATGGTCTGATTCCTCCGGGTGAGGATCACATCCCCTGCCGCTGCCTGATGCCCGGTCCCCAGGGTGACGTGCGGCCCATCGGTGTCGACGAGCCCGCGCTGACAGCGGGCGTCCCGGATGATCTGGTTCGCGGCGTCGACATCGGCTCGGGTGGAGGCGATGAGGATGCCGGTGCGCCCGGCCTGCTCATCAGCGAGGTGCGCGTGTGCGGCGGCGGTGACCATATCGCTACGTGCCCCGTGGTGGACCCAGCCACGGGAGTGGTAGAGCTTAAGGCCGGTTGCGTCACCGTGGCGTATGGCCAGGCCGGCGTTGGCTTGGTCGGTGTCTGCTCCCATGCGCATGACCTGGTCGAGTTCGATCGACTGGTCTCGTTTGACCAGGGTGCGGAAGAGTCCGCCGGTTTCCACGGCGTCGAGCTGGTGGGGGTCACCGACCATACGGACTACGGCACCGGAGGCCTGGGCGATTTCCACCAGGGCTGCGAGATCGGCGGTGGTGGCCATGCCGGCTTCATCGAGCAGGAGCATGTCCCCGGGTTTGAGGGTGATGCCGAGGTGGTCGAGGCTGCGGGGGTGGTCGCCGACCATGCCGCGCCAGCGGTAGGTCAGTGAGGCCAGGGTATGACCGGGCGTGCCGATGTCCTCAGCCAGGTTCTGGGCGGCGGTCGCCGAGGGGGCCAGGGCGATGACCTGGTGGCCGTGGGCTTGCCAGATGCGGGCGACGACGGCCATGGATGCGGTTTTGCCGGTACCGGCAGGACCGACTCCGGCGGTGAGCTGCGCCCCGGATTCCGTCAGGTGGGAGACCAGCAGCTTCTGGCCCTCGTTGAGCTCGAACCCGGACGTGGTGGCATGCTCCGACAGTGCCTTGGTGACGCTGGTGCGGGTGGCGATGTGTGCGGTCGGTTCCGCCACCGCGTCGAGCACAATTGCCTCCTCAGTCAGCGTCGCCTTGGCGGTGAGCATCACCGCATCGTGGTCCTGGTCGATGACCCGGCCATCGGCGTGCAGCAGCGCGGACGGGAGCATCTGATCAGCCGGTGGGGTGAGCGAGACGATGAGGTGGTCCAGCGCGAAACGGGTGGCGTCCTGGCGCACCTGCTCGGCCGTCTCCTCGTCAGCAAAGCGCCACTGGTTCATGCGCATGGTGACCGAGGTGGTGAGGTGGCGTTGGTAGAATTCCGCGCGTCTGCTGCGGGTGTCCTCGGTCGCCTGATGGGCCAACAACTCCACCGCTTCCTCATAGGCGGACGTGCCAGCAGGAGGGAACACGTCCCGGGCCTGAGCCTGGGCGGCAAGCCGGGCAGCGGAGAGCACCTTACCGCCGGCCATGGCGGCCCACTGGGCGCGGTGATCTTCCAGGGACTGGGCGGGTTTTTTCGCATCCCGGGTATCCAGGATGGCCTGCTGCCACAACTGGTAGCGCACCCGATCCGAGGGGGCATGCCCATGGGTGGTCGCGTACGCCGCGGCATAAGACTCGTAGACCGGGCGGGCCATGGTGCGCCGCGAGGAGAAGCGTTCGATGAGCTCATCATCAATGCCGGCGATCTCCCACACCGGCTGCTTGTCATCGGCGGTGATGCGCGGGCGAAACTCCAGGCCAAGGCGCTGCGTGAGGCGCTGGTTGAGCAGCTGCTGGTAACGCTGACCCACCAGGGCGGAGTTCTTCAACAGGTGCGAAGCGTCGATGCTTCTCCACTTGTCTGCATCCGCCTTGGTCATGCCCGGAGTCTCAGGATCGGCCTGGACTTTATTGGAGATCAGACAGTGGGTGTGCAGGTCCGGATCCCCGGCCCTCGTGTCGTAGTGGACGAAGGTCGCGGCGATCATGCCGCGGGCCCGGATCTGGCGTTCCCCGCGCGCACCGGTGCGGGTGAACAGCGCATGGTCCTCAATCCACGCCAGGCAGTCGTTGACGGTCTCCTGGTGGATGTCTTCGATCGCCTGGCGGGTGTCATCATCACCCAGGGCCCAGAGGACGGAGACGGATTTCTGCGGCGAAAACGTCAGGTCCACCCCCGAGGTGGCCTGTTTGACCTTGTTCTTCTCGTCATTGAGCCAGGCCAACACTTCCCGCGGGGAACTGCCCGCGACACCCTGCTCTTCTTCGTAGTAGGGGCGGGCGATCTCGAGACCAATGACGTTGCGTTCCTCCGTGCTGGGCCGGCGCCCATGGGCCGTGAGAAACTCCGCTTCCGCCTGTTTGATGGCCTCGAGGACTGGCACGCCTTTGGTGTAGATGGGGAAGCGCCTGCCCAGCTGCACATCCTTGATCGTGGCGCCCTCGTGGAGCATGCGGTGGTCGGCGTCCGGGTGCAGGCCTTCGCCGTAGAGCGCGGCCATCTGCGCCTCACCTACCACCACCCCGGAGCCGATGGTGGTTTCCCCGAGGCCGTCAATGCCTCGGCCGAACCAGCGGCCGGGTGGGGTGCCGGTGGCCTGGTAGTAATCCGACAGGGAAGTACCGGCACTGGTCGTGTCGTCGTGGGCGGCCACCGAATCCAGGAGATAGGCGTAGCCGTCTCCTGCGTTGACCACCCTCACCGACATCATGTCCCCGA
The DNA here is from genome assembly GCF_009734405.1 of Corynebacterium comes. Taxonomy (NCBI): domain Bacteria; kingdom Bacillati; phylum Actinomycetota; class Actinomycetes; order Mycobacteriales; family Corynebacteriaceae; genus Corynebacterium; species Corynebacterium comes. Next base: position 3,682 of record NZ_CP046454.1, on the reverse strand, counting down.
TCATACGGAGCCTTGTCGGCGTGGGGGAGCAGATCATGCGGGCGGGTCTGTGAGCGGGAGAAACCGGAATTCAGATCATCTGCAAAAGGTGTGTGGTGGTTCATGTGGCTGCAGCAGCGCGGAAGGCACGAGGTTGGTCGACGACAGGACGACGGGCGGGTGTCAGCGAGACAGGAGCAGCGGCGTGTGTCGGATGGGTGCGCTAGGGTCGAGGCAAAGAAGACGAACGACGCGTGTGAGATGTAGGGGAATGGTTGATGATGGCGGTGGCCAGAAAAGGATCGCTTAATGCCCGCCAGCGGGCACGCCTGGCAGTCCAGGTGGATCAGGAGAAACTCAAGCGCCAGGTCGACCTGTTCACCGAAGCACTGATGGCTGTGGATGCGAGGGATCAGGCAGAAGTCCGCCTCGGCCGGGCCCTCAATGAGCTTCGCGGGATGGGGTTGAACCGCGCGGATATTGCCGAGCGCACCGGCCTGGCTCCCCGGGAAGTCTCATCAGCGATGCGGGCGGCGAAGGACGCCGACATCCTCGAGCCCAGCGACGAGACTGAGACCGCAGAAGGCGAGGAACTGACGACGTCTACTGGGGGCGTTGATGACCCGAAAGGCTCGCAGATTCCTGGTGACTCAGGCGACGACCAGGCCGCGAGTGACGACGCGGAGCGCGACGAGATGTCGGCGCGCTCCGGCGATTATGTTGCCGCTCATTAGCTCCATGAAGCGTCGGTGACGGGTGGTTGAAGACGGTCTGTTTCCCGCACCCATGAGGGCAATGACACCTGCGGTCAGAACCTCACGGGTCCCGGTCATTCCCGACCCCGATTTGCCGCTCACCCAGCGGGCCCAACAACGCTTCTGGCGCCAGGTTGTCCGCGGTACGGGTGAGCGGTGTTGGATCTGGGTAGGGGCGATTTCCTCCCCCGACGGCTACGGCCGATTCACCTGGCAACAAAACCGCCATCGTCGCACAGTTTCCGCCCACCGCGTGGCCCTCATGATCGCCCACGGTGGGGAGCTGCCCGCCGACCTTGTCGGTGAACATTTCTGCTGCGAACCCCTGTGCGTCCGGGTCGGCGATGGGCACCTGCGGCTGACCACCCAGGCCACCAACCTTGCCCGGGCCGTGGCCCTCGGCCGGCACTCCTCCAACCGCGAAGTCGTCGCCAGCCACCACCGCGCACAGCGCTCCTACCGGGTACGTCAAGCAGTCCTTGACGGCTGGAACGACGACGCTGTGCGATCGGCGCAGGGTGGTTCCCACACACCGAATGAGCAACCCGGGTTATGGTGACAAACAGCAGAAAAACGTGAGCCACGACCAAGAGATTGTGGCTCGTTGTTTGTGTTGGGTTCTGATCACTGATCTTGGTGGGTGCTTCCGGCCGTCGCACCCACTAGAACGTCCAGGACGATCTCGCACGCCCGTAGAGGCCGTGGAGATACTAGGGTGATTTTCTCACCGCATGCACCGCCTTGCACTCGCATCCGTGTCGAAGCGAGAACGATCCGACCCGTGAATTTTCCCACGGCCTTCCTGACCCCCGGTTCACACGGAACCAGGGAGGTTGCTGGACACCTGGCGACCCACGCAGCCACCACCTGATGCTCAACTACCCAGGGCCAGCGGAGGTGCCTTACTCCGGACGGGTCGGGAAACCTGGCCGCTCGCGCGGCGATGCGAGCTGCTGCGCCGATTGCCATCGGCGACACGGTGTCCCGTTGAGAGAGCCAGGGCAGCCGAGTGCGATGTGGTGTTGCCGCTCGGAAAACTGGTTCGTGCTCAGCCCGCCCCGTAGATACGAGGAAGCCATGCCCCGGATGTCAACTGTAGAAGCTTTGTTCTGCCGCAGTGCGCTGTGGCGTCTTCTGTCCCCAAAGATGGTTCCCTGGTCGACGCAGGGCTGGTCCCTCACTGGAGGCGTTCTGGAGATCGGGGGCGGCAGCGGAGCGATGGCTGAAGCAATCATCCACTCCCACGGTCAGGTGAACCTCACGACGACCGACGTGGATCCCGCCATGGTCCAGGCTGCCCAGCGATCCCTCGCAGAACTCCCCATTGAGACACGTCAGGCCGATGCCACTGCCCTGCCCTTTGCCGACGAATCCTTCGACATGGTGTTGAGCTTTCTCATGCTCCATCACGTGGTCGAATGGGAGCAGGCGGTGGCTGAGGTGACTCGGGTCCTGCGCCCGGGCGGGTTGTTTGTGGGATACGACTTGCTCTCCTCGCGCGTGGCGAATTGGCTTCACCGGGTCGACGGCTCCCCGCACCGCCTCTTCGAGGCCGCCGCCTTCGAATCCGCCCTGAAACAAGTTGGTCTGGAACCGCTTCGACTTCGCTCCACGCGCGGGGGCCTGGTCCTGCGGTTCGTAGTGCAGAAGCCGAGTATCGCCGACCACAACCCCGGTAACTCTGGGCACAGTACCTAGCTGTTCCGAGAAGAAGAGATGTAACTAATAAGTCCAGGTCATCAGCGGTAACGATGACCGGTGCGGGATCTGGTGCGAGGCCATCTCGCCTCCCGATGTCTATGGCTGGCCAGCAAATCAGAGAACATCCGCCACGCCGTGAAGATCGGCCGCCACCAAGCAAACACCCCCGCCACCGGCAGAGTCACCGGTGGGAACGCTCCCGACTCGTCGGTGACGTCGTCCGCCAGGGAGGCAACGCCCACGCCTACCGGCTGGCCCGGAAGATGCTCACCCACGACAAGGACCACCTCACCCTAGGGGAGAAACCCAAGACACAAACACCCAGGGACCTCAACTAGATAGTTGAGGCCCCTGGGTGTTTAGGTTGCGGTTGGTGGGTCTTACTCCGCCGGGGAGATCTCGCTTTCGGTGACCCACTTGTGGTTGGTCATGGTCATCCCGTCGACGGTGAGATCCACCATGTACACCGTCTCATCAGTGGAATAGTCGATGGTGGCCTCCGCCCCATGCATCCCCGTCATGTGCTCGGCGTCGAGGATGACCGCGGCCCCCTCCGGCAGCGGAGCCGCACCCGGGTCGACGAGCTCCTCGTGGACCACCCACCGGTGGTCGGTGATCGGGCCGCCACCGGTGGTGGGGGTGTAGCTGACGGAGTAGGTGGTGGTGTCAAACGCCCCGGAGACCGTCGCGGTGGCCCCCTCCATGCCCGGCATGTGATCGGCGGTGAGGATGACCTCGGTGCCCACCGGGTAGGTCGGATTCTCCTCCGCTACGATCCCTGCCGGGGGTTGCCCACCATCAGCCGGATGGTCATGACCTTCTGCGTCCATGCCAGCCTCCGCGGAGGACTGGGTGGTTGGGGTCTCGGGTGCGTCGGATGCGGTGTCGTCCGCGCAGGCGGCCAGTACCAGGGTAGAGGTGAGGGTGAGGGCGGCTAGAGCAATGGTGCGTTTCACGATAATGCTTTCTAGGTTTCTTGGTTGGTGCAGAAGCTGAGAGTCAGAAAGGGATGGTGCTGTTCACTAGCGTCGTGGCTTGTCACTCCTCCGGCTCGATAGGTGCCACTGGGGTAAGGCCTGGGGTAGGACAGCGTCCGGCTCTGGGGAGCCTGTGGCCGGCCCACTCGACGCAGCTACTGCCCGGGCACTGGCCACGTTACCCAGGGACTTCCTAGCGGCTTTAAGCCGCGGGGCGGAGAAGGGGTTTCTTCATGAAATCTTCATGATTTAACCCCGTGATTCCCACCG